>JANMWW010000073.1:0-1873 GCA_031394155.1 Chloroflexota bacterium
GACCGCGAGCGCGCCCTTCCCGATGTCGGCGAGGGCGACCGCCACCGCCGCGCCCGGTCCCAGCGCGCGGTTCGCATTCGTCGCGCCGGTGCTGCCGCTGCCGATCTCACGCAGATCCACGCCGCGATATACGCGGCCAACGAGGTAGCCGGCCGAGAGCGACCCGATCGCGTAGCCCAGCGCGGCGAATCCGCCGATCGCGAGCCACGCCTCGGTCGCGTTCACGCTGATGAGTCTAGGCAGCGCGACACGCGTGTCATGCGAGTCGGCGGGAGGTGAGCGGCATGGAGTGGGTGTCCGTCGCTTTTGCCGGCTTCGCGGCGATCCTCGCGCTATTCGCACTTCTCTGGCTCGCGAGCCTGCGGCTGCGGGACGCCAGCATCGTCGATCCATTCTGGGGTCCCGCCTTCCTGCTGGCGGCGGCGGTGTACCTCGCCGGCGCCGGCTCCGCGACGCCGCGCCGACTGATCGTGCTCGCGATCGTGGGCATCTGGGCCGCGCGGCTGGGCGTGCACATCTACACGCGCAACCGCGGCCACGGCGAGGACCCGCGCTACCAGGAGTTCCGCCGGCAGGGCGGTGCCGCGTACTGGTGGATCTCGTTCTTCCGTGTGTTCCTGCTCCAGGCGATCCTCGCGTGGATCATCTCGGCGCCGCTCCTGGCTGCGCAACTCGCCGACGCGCCGCTCGGCCCGCTCGACTTCGCCGGCCTGGCGGTGTGGGCCGCGGGCCTCCTCTTCGAGTCCGTCGGCGATGCCCAGCTGCGCGCGTTCCGCGCGGATCCCGCATCGAAGGGCCGTGTGCTGCGCACCGGCCTGTGGGCGTGGACCCGCCACCCGAACTACTTCGGCGAAGCGGTCCTGTGGTGGGGCTACTTCGTGATCGCCGTCGGCGTCGGCGGCTGGTGGACGATCTTCGCGCCGGCGCTCATGACGTTCCTGCTGGTGCGCGTCTCAGGCGTGGCGCTCCTCGAGCGCGGGCTCGCCTCCCGCCGTGCGGGCTACGCCGACTACATCCGTGAAGTCCCCGCATTCATCCCGCGTCCGCCGCGCGGCTCACGCACTCAGTAGCGAGCGGCTTTGGCCGCGGAAGGAGCACACCCGATGGACATCGCAGTCACTGACCTCGCCGGCCATCGCCGGTCTCCCGCATCGACGAGCGTCGCGCTCGACCCTGATCGAGCACGCGGGCTCGCGCGCTGGAACGCCGCACTGGCCGGGCTGCACTTCGCGCAGTTCCTGCTCATGGTCGCGGTCTCGCGCACCGAGGCCGCCTTCACCGCGTCGGTCACCTACGTCGTTCCGCGGCTCGAGGCTGGTCGCTTCGTCGGCCTCGACACGCGCGCCAGTCAGATCGTCGATGTGCCCCTGGCCTATATCGTCGCGAGCTTCTTCCTCATGTCAGCGCTCGCGCACTTCCTCCTGCGCTGGCCGCTGCGCGCGCGCTACGAGAGCTGGCTCCGCCGCGGGATGAATCCGGCGCGCTGGGTCGAATACGCGTTCTCGTCGACGGTAATGATCCTGGCCATCGCCCAGTTGTCATTCATCAGGGAGTTCTCGGCGCTCGTCGCGATCGCGGGCTGCAACGTGTCGATGAACCTCTTCGGCTGGAGCATGGAAGCCGCGAACGAGGGCCGTGGGCGCACCGACTGGAAGCATTTCGTCTTCGGCTGCATTGCCGGCATCATCCCGTGGGTCGCTATCGGGGCGAGCCTCGTCGCCTACGCGGTCCAGCCCGACGCGACGCCGATCCCGGCGTTCGTGTGGGTGATCTACGGCTCGCTGTTCGTCACCTTCAACGTCTTCGCGATCACGATGGTCCTGCAGTACGCGAAGGTCGGCCGCTGGCGCGACTACCTGACGGGCGAGAAGAC
>JANMWW010000094.1:0-2459 GCA_031394155.1 Chloroflexota bacterium
GCGGAACGTGCGTCCGCGTATCAGCTCCGCCGCGAACACGCTGTAGAGCGCGGCCGGGACGCCCTTCCCAGACACGTCGCCAAGCGCCACCGCCAGCATGTTCGCTTCCGGCGACAGGAAATCGTGGAAGTCGCCGCCGAGCTCGCGGGCCGGGGCAAACCGCGCGCCGACCTCGACTCCCTTCATCCGCTTGGGCAGCCCCATCGGCAGCAGCGCCGCCTGCACCCGCTGGGCGAAGTGCATTTCCTTCTCGAGCCGCACCTCGTTGGCGCGGACCGTCTCGTAGAGGCGCGCGTTCTCGATCGCCACCGCGGCCTGGCTCGCGAGCAGCGTCAGGATCTCGACGTCGCGCTTGGTGAAGGCGTCGAGCTCGGGACTCTCCAGATCGAGCACGCCGATGCAGCGATCCTTGAGCATCATCGGGATTGCCAGCTCCGAGCGCACGTCGGGGACGACGTTGATGTAGCGCGGGTCCTGGGACACGTCGGCGACGAGCACGGCCTCCTGGTGCAGCGCCGCGTAGCCGACGAGCCCCTCGCCGATCGGGACGCGGGTGACGTGCCCGTGGTCGCCGTACTGGACGGCGTGCTTGATCTCCAGCGCCGCGCGTTCCTCGTTCACGAGCCAGATGCCGAACGTCCGGTAGTCGATGAGACGGCGCATCGACTGCGCGATGCGCGCGAACAGCTCGTCGAGGTCGAGGACCGACGCGACGTCGCGCCCGATCTCCGCCAGCGTCTCGAACGCATCGGCGTCGCTGCGACTGCGCTCGAAGAGCCGGGCGTTGACGATCCCCACCGACACGTGCGCCGCGAACTGGCGCAGCAGCTCCACGTCGGTCGCGGTGAACTGATCCTTGTGCCGGCTGAGAAGATTGAGCGCGCCGATCGGGCGCTTCTTGTGCAGCAGCGGGACGACGAGCTCCGAGGCCATGTCGGGCACGACCGGAACATACCGCGCGTCGGCCACGACGTCGTTGACCAGGAGAGGCATCTGGCTCGTGACGGCGGCCCCGACCAGTCCGCGCCCGAATTTCAGCGGCATCGGCGCGACGCTGTCGGGATAGCCCACCGCATACGCCGTCAGGAGCTCGCCGCGACGCTCGTCGAGCAGGTACACGGCAAACGCGTCGAACTCGATGAGGCGCGCGATCAGCTTCGGGATCTGCGCCAGGAGCTCCTCGAAATCGAGCACCGCCGTGACCTGGCGGCCCAGGTCGAACAGCGTCGTGAGCATCTCCTGCTCACGGGGTGTGCTCGGAGACGATGGAGGTAGGGGGGGCATTCGGGCGTGTCTTCCGATTATACTGGCAACTTCATGGATACCCTGACGCTGCCGCTGGACCACGCGGCCATCGAACGCATCCTGCCGCACCGGTATCCGTTCCTGCTCGTCGATCGCATCACCGAATTCGAGGCCGACAAGCGGATCGTCGGCATCAAGAACGTCACGCTCAACGAGCGCTACCTGGCGCACCGCGACGGCGAGCTGCCGGTGCTGCCGCCCACGATCCTGACCGAGGCGATCGCCCAGGTCGGCGCCATCATGATCCTGGCGAAGCCGGAGAACCGCGGCCGCACGCCCTTCTTCGCGGGAATCGAGCGCGTGCGCTACCGCCGTCCCGTGCATCCCGGCGATGTCGTCGTCATCGAAGCCGTCGTCAAGCGGTTGCGGAGCCGGATGGGCATTCTGCACGGCGTCGCCCGCGTCGAGGGCCGCGTCGTGGTCGAGGGCACGATGACGTTCGCGCTCGGTCCGCGCACCGACACGGTGTAGGGGCGGTTCGAGAACCGCCCATCTGTTCGCGAACCGCCCTACCGCGCGATCAGCACGACGCCGCCGATCTTCGCCGCTCTCGATCCCCACGCGGCCCATCGCTGATCGGGATGGTAGAAGCGCACCAGATCCAGCACCGCCGGAATCAGAATCAACGCGCCGACGAACGGTTCCTTCCAGCGCAGCGAATCCGCCATGCCGCGCGTGTCGCGCTCGACGGGACCCGTGCGGGCGAACGCGGTGCCGGCGTAGCCGATCGACGCGACGACGTTGAAGGCGAACACACCTTTGACGAACGGCGCGCGCTCGCGGCGAAGGTGCGGACGCCGAGACAGGATCGCCTCGTTGGTGGCTTCCTGGACCCAGAACCCCGCCGAGTCGATCACGAACTCGCGCCGCGGCGAGAGGCCCCCGTCGTGGGTGATGGCGAAAAACGGAAGGCCGTGAAACGAGACCTGCTTGATGCCGGGATGCGCGGCGAAGATGCCGTCGAAGAGCAGGTGGCCGCCCTCGTGCGCGGCAAGCCCGGCCGCGGCACCCGTCAGGCACCTGCCCAGGGCTGATGCCGTTCGATGCTCATTAGTGGTAGAGCTCGGGTCTGGCTGGCGAGCCGGCTCCTGTGCCAAGGCCAGCTCGGCCATGAGCAGGATCGCCGCAAACGATTGCGCGATAAGGGTCGCACG
>JANMWW010000185.1:0-2390 GCA_031394155.1 Chloroflexota bacterium
CGACTCGTTGTCGTAGAGCAGGATGAGCGAGTTGTAGTCCTTGTGCGTGAGCGTCGCGCTGATCGCGCCGATGCCCATGTCCGCGCCGCCGCCGTCGCCGCAGAACGCGATGACGTTGATCTTCTCGTCCTTGATCTTGCCTTTGCGCATGAGCACCTTGAGGCCGGCCGCCGTGCCGAGCGCGGCCGAGCCGGACGCGCCGAGCTGGGTGTGCATCCACGGCACGACCCACGGCGTCGTGTAGTAGGTCGTGTTCGCGACGTACATGCAACCCGTGGAGCCGAGCACGATCGTGCGCGGTCCGCTCGCCTTCACCATATGGCGCATCACCAGCGCTGACTCGCAGCCTTGGCAGGTGCGGTGTCCCGAGACGAAAAGCTCCTCATACGGGACGTCCTTCACGCCCTTGATCTGCGGCAGGTCCTGCGCGGGCACGATCTCTGTCGTCATCGCTTACTCCCTCACGCCGATCCAGTGGCAGATGTCGCCCGCGGCGACGCCTGCCGTACCGGCGGCCTCGGTCTTCTCGAAGATCTCGGTGGCCATGGGCTGCTCGATCTCGCGGCCGCCGAGGCCGGCGATGAAGCCGACGACCGCCGGACGCTTGGTCTGCGAATAGAGCGCGGAGCGGATCTCGTTGTAGAGCACGCCGCCGTAGTACGGCGATCCGAATGAGTAGTCGCGGTCGATGACGCCGACGGCCTTGAAGCGCGTCAGGCATTTCACGACCTCCTCGGTCGGGAACGGACGGAACCACTTGAGGCGCACGAGGCCGATCTTGTGGCCCTCCTTGCGCAGCCGCCGGATCGCGACCTTCATCGGGAGCGAGAGCGTTCCCTGTCCCATGACGACGACCTCGGCGTCCTCGGTCATGTACTCGTCG
The DNA here is from genome assembly GCA_031394155.1 of Chloroflexota bacterium. Classification (GTDB taxonomy): domain Bacteria; phylum Chloroflexota; class Limnocylindria; order P2-11E; family P2-11E; genus CF-39. Next base: position 884 of record JANMWW010000185.1, read on the forward strand.
AGGAACGGATTGTCGCCGCCGCGGCCGAAGATCTTCTTGAAGTCGGTGTGGGCCTCGCGGATGACGGTGAGGGCCTGCCGCATGGCGTTGTCGTTCTGGCGACGGATCTCCATCAGCCAGTCCTGGTCGACCTGCGGCGCGATGGTGATCGGGTTGTCCGGGTGCAGGAGGCGATCGCCGAGATCGAACTTCGGCAGGAACTTGTCGACCGCCTGCTTGGTGGGGATCTTCACGATGTGCTGCGAGTGGGTGAGGAACGCGCCGTCCAGGCCGATCGCGACCGGGAGCGACACGCGCTTGGCCTCGCCGACACGCCACGCCATGAGCGCGAGGTCGAGCGCCTCCTGGGCCGTCTCCGCCCACGGCAGGAGCCAGCCGAGGTCGCGGACCGCGAGCGAGTCGTTGTGCTCGGTGCCGAACGCGCCGGGGTCATCGAGCGCGCGGTTGCCACAGATCGCCACAACTGGCAACCGCAGTCCCGCAGTAACAGCAATGGCCTCGAAGGCGTAGAACCAACCGACTCCCGAAGAGCCCACGAACACGCGACAGCCGACGGCGCAGGCGTGCTTCACGATCTCGAACTGGCTGTGCTCCCCGTCGGCGACGATGTACTCGACGTCCATCTTGCCGTTGGCGATGAGCTTGGCCGCGGCCTGCATCACGCCGTCGTACGGACGGATCGGGTAGGCAGCCATGACGTCGACATCAGCGAGGCGGATCGCTTCGGCGATGGCCTCGCATCCGGTCGCGAGCTGTTCGGTCTCGACGTCGCTGGATTCGCGGGGCTGTTGGACCGTCTCGATGGCCATTTAGTCATCACCTCCGGCCGAAGTCGTCGGGTTCGCGGCGGGGTTCGCGTTCCCCGATGAGGTCGCGGCATTCGAAGCGAGGTTCGCCTTTTTGGGATCCGCTGACACGCCCGACATTTCTTCGAACCATGCGTTGTATGTGGGCTTGTCCTCTTTCCACAGCTTCCACTTGTCGACGTTGTCCGTGAATTTCAGCTCATCGACCATGACGATGCAGTCTTTGACCGGGCAGACCTGCGCGCAGATGCCACAGCCAATGCACGCCGAATACACGACCTCGTAATGGCCTTCCGGCGTGACCTCGAAGCATTCATCGGGGCAGTCGAGCCAGCACATCGTGCACTTGATGCAGGTGTCGAAGTTCACGACGGGGCGCATGGTGCGCGCGCCGTACTTCTTGTAATAAGGGTTGCGCTCGCCGGGCTTGCGCGCGTCGACGATGATGCCGGGGCGCATCGTGGTCCAGCCCGGTTTGGTGAATTGCAGGTGCTCGTGACCGCTGGTGCCCTCGCCGATCTGTACCGGCCGCATTGCGGTGGAGTCCCATCCGAACTGCACGGAGGCGGTCGCGCTCTCGTCGCCCTTCGCGAGCTCCGTGCTCGCGGCCTTCGCGTTGTCGAGCGAGATCCACCCCGGCAGCACCTTCGCGAGCGCGCCAAGGACGCGATAATCGGTGTGGTCGTCCTTGAAGACCCACA
>JANMWW010000203.1:0-3045 GCA_031394155.1 Chloroflexota bacterium
TCGAGCGCTTCCTCGAGCGCCGATTCGGCGAGGCGCAATGCTGACCCCAGCCGCTCCAGCTCGCCTGCGTCGATATCGGCCATACGCGCATCATCGCACCAAACAATCGGACCGATCGCCACGCGTCGAGCATTCGGGGGCGCCTATGCTCGGTCCGGTGAACGCGCTCCGCCCGATACGCCGCGTCTCGCAGATCCGCCAGTACGCCTCCGACGCTGTCCCCGACGACGTTATCGCGCAGCTCCTCGAGCTCGCGCGCTGGACGGGCAGCTCCAGGAACAGCCAGCCCTGGCACTTCGTCGTCGTGCGCGACAAGGAGAAGCTCAAGGCGATCGGCGCCCTGCGCCCGAATATCACATGGCTCGCGTCCGCCCCTGTCGGGATCGCGATCGTGCTCGATGGCGCGAGCCCGATGAGCGAGGCGTATGACGAGGGACGCGTCACCGAGCGGCTGCTCACCGGCGCCACGATGCTCGGGTACGGCGGCGGGGTCGCATGGTTCGGCGAGGCCGAGCACCAGAACGTGGCGAAGCGCGCGCTCGGGATCCCGGACGACAAGATGGCAAGGCAGATCGTGATGATCGGTAAGCCGAAGTCAAAGGATGACCCACGTCCGACGGGACCGGCGCGCGGTCGCAAGCCGATGAACGAGCTCGTGAGCTACGAAGACTGGGGACAGCGGACGCAGAAATAGAGAAGGGGCGCCACACGGCGCCCCTTCCCTCTATCCACTGGACGACTTACTCGAGGTAGTCCTTCAGCTTGCGGCTGCGCGATGGGTGCCGCAGCTTGCGCAGCGCCTTCGCTTCGATTTGACGGATTCGCTCGCGCGTGACGTTGAACTCGCGTCCGACCTCTTCGAGCGTGCGGGTGCGCCCGTCCTCGAGACCGAAGCGCAGCTGGAGCACGCGACGCTCGCGGAGCGTGAGCCCCTCGAGGACGCTCTCCACCTGCTCCTTGAGCAGCTTGTGCGACGCCGCGTCCGACGGCGCGAGCGCCTGGTTGTCCGGGATGAAGTCGCCGAGGTGGCTGTCCTCTTCCTCGCCGATCGGCGTCTCCAGCGAGACCGGCTCCTGCGAGACCTTCACGATCTCGCGGACCTTGTCCGGCGTGATGAGCATCCGCTCGGCGATCTCTTCGGCGGTCGGCTCGCGCCCGAGCTCTTGGAGGAGACCACGCGACACGCGGATGAGCTTGTTGATCGTCTCGACCATGTGGACCGGGATACGGATGGTCCGCGCCTGGTCGGCGATGGCCCGCGTGATCGCCTGCCGGATCCACCACGTCGCGTACGTCGAGAACTTGTACCCCTTGCGGTAGTCGAACTTCTCGACGGCGCGGATGAGACCGATGTTGCCTTCCTGGATGAGGTCGAGGAACGACATCCCTCGGCCGATGTACTTCTTCGCGATCGACACGACGAGTCGGAGGTTCGCCTCGGTCAGGTTGTGCCGCGCGTCGTCGCCCTTCTGGATCAGCTCGTCCGCGAGGCGGCGAAGGCCACGCTGCTCGTCCGCGTCAGAGATCACGAGCAGGTCGAGGTGCTTCACCAGCATGTCGCGGATCTCCTGGCCGAGCATGACGAGCTCGCCGAGACGCTCCGCGCCTTCGGCCGGGCCGTGGATCTTCGCGTACTGCGGCAGGATGCGGAACGCGAGGCGCTGCGGATCGCGGCGCGCCGCGTCGATGAGTGCGACGGTCTCGTCGATCAGGATCTTCGCTTCGGTCGAGATCTCCTTGCTGTTCGCCTCCGCCTTCAGTGGGTCGCGCAGCTTGAGCAGGCGATTCGTGAGGCGCTTGAGATCCTTGCCGCCCTCTTCCGCGGCGAGCGTGTAGGTCAGTGACTTCAGCGTGAAGCGCGTCGCCTCGTCGACGAATTCCTTCGGACGGCCGACGGCCATGCGCTTCTTCGTCTCCACGCCGAGCTCGTACAGGTGGATCGCCGACAACGCCGGCGACACGAGGGCCTGCTCACCGAGCTCGATCGACTTCGCAAGGTTGACCTCTTCCTCCGCTGTCAGCAGAGGGACCTTGCCGATCTCCTTGAGGTACATGCGGACCGGGTCGTCGACGCTGATGAGGTCGGACGCGAGGACCGCCGAGATGGCGTCCTCACGCTGCAGCTCTTCGGTCTCTTCCTCTTCCTCTTTGACCTGGGACCAGTTCGGCCCGCGCTCGGCCTCGAGGATCTCGACGTTGTTGTCGTCGAGCGCGAGGAGCAGCTCTTCGATCTCGCCCGGCTCAGCGTCCGGGATCGCGCGAACGATGTCCTCCTGCGTGACGTAGCCCTGCTGCCGTCCGCGCGCGAGGAGACGCTCGGCCTGCTCCTTGTGCTCGGGATGGATCCCGCGCTCAGGTGTCGCCGGCGCCTTTTCGTCCTTTTCCTTGGCTTTGAGTGTCTTCATTCGTTCTCTTTTCGCTCCGTCCCACCATGCAGCACCGTTCGGCGCTGCACCCGTGCCATGGCTGTCACCAGCTCGGTCGCCAGTTGCTCGACCTCCAGGGCGAGCTTTCCCACGTCACCAGCTCCAACGCGCGCGAGCTCAGCCCGCACATGCTCGAGACGGTCCCGTAGGCGCTGTACCCGGAGGCGCTGCGCCGCGATCTCGATCGCCTGCCCCGGGTCCGCCTCTTCGCCTGGCCCCTGCGCTGATGCGCTGAGTGCCGCCGCAATGGCGGCCAAGTGGGTCGGCAAGTCAGAAAGCGAACGGTCCCCGGCTTGAAGGTGAGTCAAGAGTGCCCGCAAGTCGGGGTCCACGAGGTCATCGGGTTCGAGGTCGACGCGCGCGATCTCCTCTGGGAATCGCACTAATAATGCCATGACGTAACGCTCCTGAAGTGGCGTTTGTTTCATTCCTCGCTCTTCGGGCTCATCGGCGTACGCCTCGGCAGCAGGTCCGGACGCTCGGGTGGGGGCAGGCGCCCGTTTTGGGGTGGCGACGGCGGCGTCGACCCGCGTCCGCAGGAGCCCTGGGTCGATGCCGGTGTTGCCGGCCACGGTCGACAGGTACACCTCGCGGCGCATGGGATCGGGCTCCGCAGCCA
>JANMWW010000257.1:0-5570 GCA_031394155.1 Chloroflexota bacterium
TGCTCGGTATCCCACGATGACGAGGCCGAGCAGGACGAGCATCCACACGATCGCGAGCATGTGATCCTCGAGCGCCGCTCGGACCATCGAAGGGAACAGGATCCCGGGATCGGCGCGGAGCACGGCCGTCACGGTGACCCAGAGGAACCCGGGACCGCCGGTCGGTCGCATATCGACCGCGAGGTCATAGCGGACGTTCGGCGCCAGCGCGTACAGGAGCGTCACCGCCGCACTGCACACGAGCGCGGCCCACGCGAGCGCGACCGCAACGCGCGAGCGCAGCAGGTCGAGGCGCGAGCGCAGCAGATCGAGTCCCGCGGCGACGCCCATCAATAGGAATCCGATGCTCGCAAGCAGGTAGCGCGATGGCGGAGCGCCGTCGGCCCACCAATAGAAGATGTCCGCGACGTAGACGAAATACAACAGCCATCCAAGAGACAGCGCGAGGATCGCCGGCGAGCGCGTCACGCGCCACCGCCGCCACAGCGGGCCTAGCCCGAGGAACGCGAGCAGGTAGATGGGTGAGTGCGAGAGCAGGCCGAAGGTGCGGTCGAGGAGGAGTCCCGCCACACCGATCCAGGGCGTGAATACGAGGACCTGCTGTTGGTCGCGAATGACGAAGTACCCCGCGTTCGGCACGGGCACTCCGTAGAGCGACGCGTCGAGGGCGGCGTACGCGCCGACGATGACCGCGAACGGAAATGCCGCCGCGAGTACGAGCGGGACCGCGCTGCGCGGCCGGCCGCGAACGAGCGGCATGAACGCGACGCCGGCGACCACGAGTCCCATGCCGATCGCGATGAACCAGTGACGCGCCGAGAGCCACGGGAGGATACCGAGGAGCGCGCTCGCGACCGCGAGCCGCCTCGCGGTGACCGGCCGCGCGAGCTGCTCGGCCGCGACGATGACGAGCAACGCGCCGATCAGATCGGGAAAGATCTGGGTCGTGTACGTGAACAGCGGATGGAGCAGCGCGACGATGCCCGTCGCGAGGAGCGCGGTCCGTTGACGGAACGCGAGCACGCGCAGGAGCGCGTAACCGCGCCACGCGAAGCACGCGCCGACGACGCACATGAGGACGAGCACGCCGGTCCGCCGTCCCAGCGCGAACGGGATCGCGCCGATGATCGGCAGACCCAGATCGTGGATCGGCATCTCGGTCGTGCCGACGTCAATGACGTGGCGGGCGCTGAGCGGCGTCGGGTAATAGTCGGCGTAATCCGCGCGGTCGTACTGGTTCTTCAGGTCGAAGTCGTGGTCATCCACCAGGCTCGCCATCGTCAGCAGGTAGTGCGGCTCATCCGACTGCGTCGGCTGGACGGAGCTGACCCACGGCATCAGCGCGAGCGCCGCCGCGAGCACGGTCATGCCGAGCAGCGCGCCGATCGCGCGATCGGAACGGCGAACGACGACCGCTTCGTCGGTGCCCACAGCGATGCTCTCGTGGAGCGCGAGCATGCCCTGGATCGCGATCCCGGCGGTCAGCGCGACGATCGGTACACCCACAAGGCTCTGCGGCTCGCTCGACCACGCGGTCAGCGCGAATGCGGGCGGGACGGTGAGCCACAGGAGCGCATGGCGGCGGTGGAGCGGCGCCCTGCGCCAGGACAGCGCGAGCGTGAGCGCCGTCGCCACTGCGAGACCGAACGGCATCCAGCGCGCGCGCATGCTGCATCCGAGGACGCAGGTGTCCGGCAGCGGCCAGAAGAAGAGCAGCAGGATGAGAGCAGCATTTGTCGCGACGAACGCGACCGCCGAGCGCGTCCCGGGAAACGCGATCTCGGGCACGCGGATCTCCCTCGACGCCATTGCCAGGCCCGCTCCGCGCGCCGCCAGCGCGAGCATGAGAAGTGTGAGTGCGCCTGCGATCGGAAGCGGTGTTTCATCGAGCGCGAGGAGGAACACCAGCGCCAACGCGACGGCATATGTGGCGAGGTCGGCGACAGCGGCCCGCTCGGACCGGCCCTGCGCCCAGCCGCGCCAGATCGCGAGCAGGCTGACCGCAGTGCTCGCGATCGGCAGGGCGATCGCCCACCCGAACACGAGCCACTCCTCGCTGATCGCGACTCGGAGCCAGGGTTGATGGAGTGCGCGCACCAGCTCGACCGCAGCGAGCGCGGCGAGTCCTGCGTGCACCCACCTGGTCATCGAAGGTCCGGTCAAGCCGACGCTCAGGTGAGAAGGATGTCGATGTGGTCGACACCGGCCTCGGCGTACGCGGTCATCACCGCCTCAGCGTCGGTGCCGCAGTCCTTGAGCGTGCCATCGGGCTGGATGACGGAGATCGTGTAGCCGAAATCGAGCAGGAAACGGAGGTACTGGCGGCCATCGACGCCACTGATGCCGGGCATCGTCTGCGGACTGAATTCGCTCACGATCGTCGGGCGGCACCGCTTGATCATCTCCGACGCGCCGAGCAGCGCGTTGTACTCGGCGCCCTCGACATCGATCTTCACGAAGTCGATCTTCTTGTCCTTCGGGATGAGGTCGTCGATCTTGACGCTCGGCACGGTCGTCGAGGTGATCACGGCCGCGGCATCGTCCGGGATCGCTGAGGTCATCGCGTTGCTGTAGGAGCCGTGCAGCACGAGGAGCCCGAGCTCGCGGCCGGCTGCGACCTGAAGGACGCTGACGTTGTCGAACGAATTCGCGCGCCGGCTCGCCTCGAGCAGCTTCGCGCTTTCGGGGTTCGGCTCGATCGCGGTCACGCTGCCCGATGATCCGACGAGCGAGGCCGAGAGCATCGTGAAGTAGCCGATGTTCGCACCGACGTCGAGAACATTCATGCCCGGACGAACGCGCTCTCGGAATACCGCGGTGACGTTGGGCTCGTACTTGTCGCGCTTCACGTGCTGGCCGACCGCCGCGTCCTCATCCTGGACGTAGATGGAGAAGCCTTTCAGCTTCGCGAGCGACACGCGGTCGTTCAGCCGGTGCGTCCAGAGGCGCTCGGCGCGCCGGGAGAACTCGAGCGAGTTCAGGTAGTTGCGCACGACCGCGTCGAGATCGCTGCCCGCCTGCCCGGCGTGCCCGTCCCACTCCTCGCGGTTCGGCGGACGCCCGAGCAGCAGACGGAAGCAGTAGAAGATGTCCTCGGGCGTCGCCGGGCTCTGGGGGACCTTCCACGGCTCGCTGAGGTCTACGCCGCCGCTCCGCGGGCCGAGCGCCCGCCCCAGAAGTCGTCGGACCCGCCGCACCCCTCTCACGCCGGCACGCCGATCTGATCGGCGTCCGGCGCCGCGAGCGCGACGAGGCGGTCGAGTCGCTCGTCGAAGGCGTGCCACGAGCACTCCTCGCGGACCCAGGCCCGAGCCCGTGCGCCTAGCGCCTCGCCATCGACCATAACGGCGGACAGCGCGTCGGCGAACGACGCGCGGTCGTACGCGACGCCGCCGCCGGAGCGCGCCGTCTGTCCCGCGGTGACGAGGTTTGCTCGGGGCACGAGGACCGGCGTGCCGACCTGCCACGCCTCGAGCAGCACGATCCCCAGGCTCTCGAACTGCGATGGGAGCACCAGCGCGTCGGCGGCTGCGAGGAGCGACCACTTCTCGGTGTCGTTGACGCGACCGAGCGCGACGATGTCGTCGCGCTTCGGCAGGCTCATGCGCGGCGTGCCCGCAAGCGCGAGCGTCCCGCGGCCACCGCCGTCGCGATACGCGTCCCACAGCGAAAGGAGCTCGTCCACGCCCTTGCCCTCGCTCACCTGACCGAGATACGCGATGAGCGGTGCGTCGGCGAACCGCGAACGGTACGCCTCGTCGAAGTCCGGCGCGGGATCCATGCCGATCCCCAGCACCTCGCTCGGGATGTGCTCGTTGCCGAAGTGCGCGTGCACCATCGCGCGCTCCTCGGGTGTGAGGAAGCCGAACGCGCGCGGCATCTGGAAGAGCGCGCGGTACGGCGCAAGCCTGAGCGCGGCTTCGTCGTGCGCCGTCGAAATGAGCACCGCGCGCTCGGGCACGATCGGCAGGCCTGCGGCCGTCGGCTCGTAGATGTACGTGTAAAAGAGCACGGCGTCGTACTCGCGACCGTGGTCGTGCAGGAAGTCGAGAAGCCCGGGGCAGTGCGGACCCTGTGAACTGAGCCAGGCCTGCTCGTCGGCGAGCGTGTGCGGCTCCATGAGCACGCGCTTCTCGAACTCCTTGAAGTCGGCGCGCCGTCCTGACGTCACGGTGAATCGTCGGACCGTGATGCCGTCGATCACCTCTTCGCCCGGCGGGTAGTGGTTCGCCCAGGTCCAGTAATCGAGCGCGGTCGTCGTGGCGACCTCGACGGTGTGCCGCAGCGAGAGTCGGATCGCCGTCGTGCGGGCATGACCCTCGGAGCCCCCCAGGACGTCGAGGCCGTAACGCTGGACGACGACGAGCAGCCTCAGGACTTTCTCCCGACGCCGGCGATGTACCGCTCCGCGATGCGCTCGGGCGAAAGCAGCCGACGCAGGACCCGCACGCTGCGGACGATCCGCGCGTACACATCGGGCTTCTGGATGTCTCTCATCGCATCGGCGAGCTCACCGGTGTCCCGCGCGACGACACCTGCGCCGTGATACGGAGCGAAGCCTTCCGCGGTCGAGAAGATGCACGGCAGCCCGGCCCAGATCGCCTGCGTCACGACCGCGCTCTGGAAGACGTCTTCGTAGAACAGCACGACGCAGTCGGATGCGGCGACGAAGTCGCCCATCGTGTCGTAGTCCGTGTTGATGACGACGTTGGCCCTATCGCGAGCCGCCGCCATGACCTCGTCGAAGTAGCGCGGCTCCCACTCCGAGCGCGTGCCGGTCAACACGAGCACGGCGTCGGCCGGGAGCGCGCGGATGACTTCCACGTAGCGCTTGCGCGGGAAGAAGAAGCCCGGCGAGACGAAGATGAACTTCGGCTCGGGCAGCCCGCGACGTCGCCGCAGCGCGCGCTTCTCGTCGAAGTCCTTGGGGAGGTCGGTGTCCTCGAGCGGCATGATCATCAGCGGGAAGCTGTCGCGCTTCTCCTCGTGGCGGCTCAGCAGCTCGAGCCAGATCTCCGAGCGCCGGCTGTGCACGATGAGGCGCTCGGGTAGCGCGCCCATGAGCGTGAGCACGCTGCGATAGCGCACGAACCAGTCCGAGATGCGCAGCGCGACCCAGGGCATGCGGAGGATCTCGAGCAGCGTGCCGTGTCGCGGCCGGAAGTGGAGCGCGGCCGAGATGCGGCGGAAGTGATGGAACTTCTCCGGCTCGAGCTCGTGCATCGAGACCGCGACAGGAAATCCGCGGCGCCGCAGATCGAACAGCGCCCGAACGAACGGCACGTCGCGGAAGATGCCGGCCTCGTGCTCGATGAGGATCGTCTCGACATCGTCGCGGATGTAGCGAAGCTTCTTGTACAGATCCTCGGTGTCGAGGTGGCGCACGCCCACGAACGTGACGTCGTGCCCGCGCGCGCGCAGGCCATCGCACACCGCGAGCGAGTAGTGGTGGATGCCGCAGCGCTGGTCGCTCGAGAGCACGACCATCTTCCGCTTGCGCTCGTCGGGGAGCTCGAAGCCGCCGAGCGCGAGTGCCTCCTTCAACCGCTCGCGAACGTGCTCGCGCGAGA
>JANMWW010000248.1:0-3674 GCA_031394155.1 Chloroflexota bacterium
CTCGCGCATGTAGCCCATGCCGCCGTGGATCTGCACCGCCGCATCGGCGACGCGGCCGAGCATCTCGGTCGCGAAAAGCTTGGTCATCGCCGCGCGCTGCGTGACGCGCTCGCCGCGATCAGCGCGCGCGCCCGCGTCGTACACCATGAGCCGTGCGGCGTGGATCTCGGTCGCAGCATCCGCGAGCATCCACTGGATCGCCTGATTCACGGCGATCGGCTTTCCGAACTGCTTGCGCTCCTTCGCATACGCGACGCAGGCATCGAGAAGGCGCTGTGAGATGCCGACCGAGTGGGCGGCGAGGCCGAGGCGGCCCATGTCGAGCGTGCCGAGCGCGATCTTGAACCCCTGGCCTTCCGTCCCGACCATGTTCGCCGCCGGCACGCGCAGGTCATTGAAATACAGCTGCGCGGTCGTGGATCCGTGCAGGCCCATCTTCTCGTCGTTCGGCCCGATCTCGAGACCCTTCGTGCCGCGCTCGACGATGAACGCGGTGATGCACTTGCTGCCCTGCGAAAGATCGACGTTGGTGAAGATGACGAACACGTCCGCGATCGGTGCGTTGGTGATGAACGTCTTCGCGCCGTTGATCACATACGCATCGCCGTCGCGCTTCGCGACGGTGCGCAGGCTCCCGGCGTCGCTGCCCGCACCGGGCTCGGAAAGGCCGTACGCGCCGAGCCGCTTGCCGGTGAAGATGTCCGGGAGGAAGCGCTTGCGCACTTCGTCGGGCCCGCCGAGCTCGATCGCCGTTCCGCACAGCCCCGCGGATGCGCCGATGACATTCCAGAGCGATGCGTTCACGCGTCCGGCCTGCTCGATCGCGACGCAGTAGCCGAGCTTGCCGAAGCCCTGGCCGCCCCACTTCTCGTCGTGGCCGATACCGAAGAGACCCGCATCGCCCATCGCCGTGATGAGCGCGCGCGGGATATCGTCCTTCTCCTCGATCTCCTTCTCGTGCGGCGAGAGCGTCTCGTCCACGAACTTCCGGACCGAGGTCTGGAGCAGCTTCAGCTCTTCGGGTAGCTCAAGATCCATGTTTCGCCCTCTCCAGGATCATTCTCAACCCGTCCGGCATGCGCTGCGCGCGTGGTGTCGCGGTGCGGCCGATGACCACCTGGACCGTGCTCGCGTCAGCGCAGTGCAGGCCGTCGGCGCGGTCGATCGCGTACTCGAACGTCCACGATGAGTGACGGAGCTCCCCGACGCGCACCTTGATGTCGTACTCATCGTCGAAGCGCAGCGGCGCGCGGTATTTCACGTGCGCCTCGCCGATCGTGAAGTCGATGCCGTGATCGAGGAATTCCTTGGTGTAGTCGAGGCCCAGGTGGCGCAGGTATGCGACCCGTCCGACCTCCGCATACAGCAGATAGTTCGCGTAGTAGACGACCTGTTGCATGTCCGTTTCGCCGTAGCGCACGCGCTGGCGATACGCGAAGGGGAACGCTTCCATGTTCGGCAGGTTACCGGCTTGGCACGGAGCCTGCTCGCCTTTCGGCACGGCTGCACGACACGATGACCACCCGACCGAACGCTTCATGACGACGACGCCTACGGCGCCGAACGTCAGCTTCGGGCGTGGGGCGCGTCCTCCATTCCAGGGCATCTTCCCCGAGCCTGCGGGACCGCCCGTGCTGGACATCGCCGCATTGCTCGCGATCGTCTAGTACTACTGCGACGAGGTCGAGCGCACTACGCGGATCCGCGACCACGCGAGCAGCAAGACGCGCTGGGCGGCGGGTGCCAGGCCGCGCCGGAAGCCAAGCACGATCGTTATGAGGATCGCGCCGGTGACAATGCCGGGCGCGTCGGTGAGATTCGAGACCGAGTCCTCCAGCAGCAGCACGATGGCTGCACCGATCGGCCCACCCCACAGCGTTCCCATCCCGCCGAGCACCGTCATCAACACAGCCGAGCCGGATGTCGTCCAGTGCAGCATCTCGAGTGACGCGAAGCTGTTCCCGATCGCGTACAGCGACCCGGCCAGTCCTGCGAGCCCCGCGGAGAGCACGAACGCCATCAGCTTGTAGCGCTGCGTCGGATAGCCGAGCGCCTGCGCGCGAGCCTCGTTGTCGCGGATCGAGACGAGGACATGCCCGTACGGCGAATGGACGATGCGGTACGCGACGAAGAAGCCGAGGAACACCAGCGGCAGCGCCGCGTAGTAGAAGTCGATCGTGCGCGACACGCCCAGGCCGGGAAGGATCTTCGGGACGCCCTGCAGCCCGTTCTCTCCGCCGGTCAGTCCGCGCCATTCGTTCACGACGTAGAAGAGCATCTGCGCGAACGCAAGCGTGACCATCGCGAGGTAGATGCCGCGGCGGCGGATGGCGAGGTAGCCGATCGGCGCCGCGAGCGCCATCGCAACAAGCACGCCGCCCAGCGCGGCAAGGGGGAACGGCATCTCGTACGTCTTCGCGAGGAGCGCCGCCGCATAGCCGCCACCACCCCAGAACGCCGCATGTCCGAACGACAACATGCCGCCGTACCCGAGCAGCAGGTCCACCGAAACCGCGAAGAGCGCCCAGAGCAGGATGCGTAGGGCGAGCACCGAGTAGAGGACGCGCGGCAATGCCAGCGCGATGACCACGCCCACGACGACGAGCGCGATGGTGCGCCACCTCATACGGCCTCGCGCGACCCGAAGAGGCCGGACGGGCGAACGAGCAGCACGAGTGCCATGAGCACGAAGACCACGAGGTTCTCGAGCGCCGGGTTGAAGACGGCGCCGAGGCTCGCCAGCACGCCGACGAGAAATCCAGCCGCCACGGCGCCCAGGATCGAGCCCATGCCACCGATGACCACGACGGCGAAGGTGAGGATGATGAGCTCTGAGCCCATGAGCGGAGACACGTTGCGCATCGGTGCGGCAAGCACGCCGGCGAGCGCTGCGAGGGCGATCCCGAACGCGAAGACGCCGGTGATCCAGCGGTCGACGTTGATGCCGAGCGCCCGCGTGAGCTCGCCGCGCTCGGTCGCGGCGCGTACCACCATCCCGAGCCGGGTCCGCTCGATGAGGAACCACACGCCGATGCACACGAGGATCGAGAAGACGATCACGAACAGCCGGTAGACCGGATAGCCGCTGAGGCCAAGTGACACGGAGCCGGCGAGCTCGCTCGGCAGCGGATAGGGCTGCCCCTGGATGCCGAAACGCAGACGCATCGCGTCCTGCAGGAACAGCGTGAGACCGAACGTGAGGAGAAAGCCGTAGAGCGGATCGAGGCCATACACGTGGCGCAGCAGCAGACGCTCCATGACCGCTCCGAGGATCGCGACGCCGAGCGGTGCCAGCACGAGCGCCGGCCAGAAGCCGATGCCGGCCTGCTGCAGGAGGAGATACGCGGCGAACGCGCCGAGCATGTACACCGCGCCGTGCGCGAAGTTCACGACGCGCATGACGCCGAAGATCACCGCCAGGCCGAGCGAGAGCAGCGCGTAGAACGCCCCGTTGACGAGGCCGTTGAAGAGCTGGACCGAGATGTAGCCGAGGTCCATTGGTCCATGCGGCGCGCCCCGTCACCGGAGCGCGCCGCATCTCATCGACCTATTTCTTACAGGGCGCGTCGGCGAGCGGCCGCGAAGCCGTTTCCGCTGGGATGGTCGCCAGCACCTTCGAGTAATCGAATTTCTCGGTCGCCTGCGAGGCGGGCTTGACCTGGGCAAGCAGCGCG
>JANMWW010000304.1:0-2217 GCA_031394155.1 Chloroflexota bacterium
CGCGCTGCGTCGGACCACGGCGTCGCGCGTTGCGGGCCGGTGACGGCTTGAGCGTCGCGCGCACCGGATGCAGGCTGTCGTTCGTCACTTCGCCCGCCCACACCAAGTCCCAGAGCGCGTCCTTCACCTCGGGCGCGAATCCCTGTCCGAGTGCCGCGAGCAGCTGCGGAAAGAACATCGCACCTCTCGCCGAGAGGCTCTGGCGAATCCGCTCATGTGTCGTTCCTTCACGCGGTTTCTCCTGGACCGGCACGAGCGAGGCGTGCTCGGCGAGATACAGCGCCACGCGCCCGTCGCGCGGACCAAGCGACCCGCCTCCGATCCATAGCCCGGAGCCCGACGCGAGGAGCGAATCGAGCTCGCTCTCGTCGTATCCCGCGATGCGCGACGGAAGGATGCGCGATTCGAGATCCGACGCGGGCACGAAGGCGCCCTCGAGCTGCGCGATCGCGTCCAGGAGCGCAGCCTCGCCGGATCGCGGTGAATCCACACCGTGCCAGCCCAGCTCGAAGCGCGCGAGCGCGCTCTGCTCCACCGGCTCGACCTCTTTGCGCAAACGTGCGAGCGACCGCTGCCGCAGCGTGCGCAGCACGCCGGCGTCGACCCATTCGGCGCCGTGCCCGCCCGGTCGGAACTCGCCCTCGACGACGGTGCCGGCTGCAGAAAGCTCGGCCAGCGCTGAGAGCACGATCGCGGGGCCGACGCCCAGTCGGCGCGCGAGGTCCGCCGCGATGAACGGTCCGTGCGTGCGCGCGTAGCGACGCACCAGCGCCGCGACCGGACGCGCATCGCTTATCAAGAAGGCGTCGGGCAGTCCCTGCGGGATCACGACCCCGAGCGCGTCCCGATATTTCGCCGCGTCCTCCGCCGCGATGAAGCGCGTCTCGAGCGCGATCGGCACAGGCAGCGCGCGGCGCTCACGTTCCAGATCGGCGAGCCACTCGTCGACGTGCGCTCCGGGGATCGTTCGCGCGACGATCTCGTCGCGCGTGAGCTCACCGAGTCGGGATAGCAGGTCGTGGACCCCGTCGGGATGTTTCGCCGCGCGGTCGGGATCGAGATGCTGAAGCTGCAGCTCGAGCTCGTCGAGGACGTCCTTGTCCAGCAGCTCGCGCAGCTCGGCCTCGCCGAGAAGCTGGCGCAGCTGGAGCGGATCGACGGTGAGCGCCTGTGCGCGCCGCTCGGCGAGTGGCGCGTCGCCCTCATAGATGAAGTTGCCGACGTACTCGAACAGCAGGGCCGACGCGAAGGGCGATGGCGTCCGCGAGTCCACGGTGACCGTGCGGATATCGCGGCTGCGGATCGCGCGCAGGACCTCGAGCAGCGCGGGCATGTCGAAGACATCCTGCAGACATTCGCGATAGGCCTCGAGGATCATCGGGAACGACGAGAAGCGCGAGGCGACCTGCAGAAGCTCGCCCGCGCGGCGGCGCTGGTGCCACAACGGCGAGCGTCGCCCGGGATAGCGGCGCGGCAGCAGTAGCGCACGTGCGGCGGCCTCGCGGAAACGGGCCGAACAGCGGCGTCTGTCCGAGACGGTCGATGACCAGCGCCTCGGCGCGATCGGGATCGGGAATGACCAGCTCTGCGTTCGGCGCCTTCTCGGCCTCAGGGAACCGTGCGACGATCCCGTCGTCGGTCCACAGGACGTCGATCTCGACATCGCTGTGCTCGCGGACCATCGCGCCGATCGCCATGGCCCACGGCGCGTGCACCTTGCCGCCGAACGGCGTGAGGATGCAGACGCGCCAGTCGCCGACCTCATCGAGATAGCGCTCGACGATGATCGTCTTGTCATCGGGAACCGCGCCCACCGCTGCATGTTGATCGCGCAGGTACTCGAGAAGGTTCCGCGCGGCACGTTCGTCCAGGTCGTGCTTGTCGCGAAGGAGCGCGGTCGCGACCTCCGGGTCGGACGCGCGCAGCGTTCGCGTGAGCGCGCCGATCGCGCGGCCGAACTCGAGCGGTCGGTTCGCGGACTCGCCTTTCCAGAAGGGCATCTTTCCCGGTACGCCCGGCGCGGGAGAGACGAGGACGCGATCGTGCGTGATCTCCTCCACCCGCCAGGTCGACGCTCCGAGCAGGAAGGTCTCCCCCACGCGCGTCTCGAAGACCATCTCCTCATCGAGCTCGCCGACGCGACCCTTTCCCGCCTCCGCGCCCACAAGGAAGACGCCATACAGACCACGGTCCGGGATCGTGCCGCCTGAGGTGAGC
>JANMWW010000326.1:0-7490 GCA_031394155.1 Chloroflexota bacterium
GCCCCACCCTCGCAGCGAGAGCACGAGGAGGCTCGCGGCGAGCACTGCCGAGAGCGAATAGATGACGGCGACTGCGATGATGTCGAAGCCGGCCGTGAGCACGGCGATGCCGAAGATCGCAGCTGCGACCTTTTGTACGGCGTTCGCGATCGTCGGCACGAGGAATCGTTCGTTCCCTTGAAGGAACGCGCTGAGCGCGCCGGCGATGCCCACGAAGAGCAGCGAGTCGACGAGAATGAGGATCGTTGCCTGGAGACGCGGCTCGTACCCGAGCAGCGTCGTCAGCGCCCATGCGGTCGGCAGCGCGGCGAGCCACAGCCCGGCGCGCACGGCAAGCGCGGGCCACAGCACGTCTCCGGCATGGTGTTTCTGGGCGACCGCGCGCGTGATGTGCGTGCCGACGCCGAAATCGATCATGATCGCGAAGAAGGCCGAGTAGCTCAGCGCGAGAGAGAGCTCTCCGAAGCGCGATGGTCCAAGGAAGCGCGCCTGGGCGAGGACGAAGATGAACGTCGCGGTCCACGTGACCGCCTGGCCGCCGGACACGATCGCGATGTTCCGCAGGAGGAGCCGGATCATGCGACAGCCTCCTGCGCGCGAGCCGCGTCGCCCAAGTACGCGGTCAGCCCGAGCGATACGCCAAGGACGATCATCGTGCGGCTGTACGTGAGGCCAAGGTCGACGGAGGAGAAGACCACCTGGATCGCGATGAGCACCACGGGCAGGAGCGCCACGAGCTTCAGGTCCGGCGATCGCAGTCGTCGGAAGAGCGACGCGCCGACGATGGCAGTCTGTGCAACGAGCGCCCAGAACGCGAGGAAACCCACGACGCCGGTCTTCAGCCAGATCCATAGCACGGCGTCGTGCGTCATGTACCGCCAGTAGATGAAGTTCGATAGCTCGGCCGGCTCTCGGAGAAACAAGTACTGCTGGCCGAGGCCAACGCCGGTGAGCGGCAACTGCCGCAGCGTGTACGAGATGTTCCCTTTCTCGAGCTCGCGCCACCAGTTCGAAGATAGGTCGCGCGCGTTCAATGACGACGGATCGACGGCACCCTTGAGCGCGCGGATCGGCTGCGCGAGGAGTCCCTGCTGATCCCACGCGATCACGGCGTACGCGACGAGGCACACGGTCGCCGTGCCGAACAGGATCAGCGTGCGTCGCGGCTCGGCGGCGGCTAGCAGGATCGCGACCGTGACGAACGCGGCCGCGAGCGCGATGAACGCGACGCGCCGCTGCGTGACGAGCTCGGTCGCCATCACGATGGGCGAGGCGGCGTAGAGGGCCATAGCGAGACGCCCGCGCAGCTTCAGGACGAACGCCCCGACGGCCAGGGCGAGGGCGAGGTCGAAGAACACGACGTCCTCATGGGCGGTGACGGCCTCGAGCCAGACCGGTCCATTCGCCATTTCGATGTAGTTGCCCAGCCCCTGCGCGGCCTTCACGGCAATGAGGATCACGAGCAGGCGCATGAGGATGGTCACGTCACGCCGTGACCGGATGAGGTTGACGCTCAGGAAGTACGTGAGGCAGAGGTAGAGCGGACCGCGAAGCTCAGCCAGCGCCGCGTTGATGTTCCAGTCACCGCCGCGCGCCGCACCGACCACGATGCCCGTTCCGAAGAAAGTCGCGAGGAGCAGGATCGGCCGGCCCAGCGGTCCCATCCGCGCGGGAGCGTTCGCCCCAACGGCGCGCCGGAGCAGCCACGCCAGGAGCGTGAGCAGCGACAGCGTGTCGGCGAGGCTGAACCGCAGCGGGATCGGCGTGTAGCCGGAGACGTTCTGGAAGAAGTGCAGCTGGCCGGTGATCGGTTCGATCCCGGCGATACCCCACTCTTCCACGAGCAGCGCCGCGGCGAACAGCGTGCAGACGCCGAGCCGCGGCCACATGAGCAGCGCAAGGACGATGAGTCCGGCCGCGAACGGGAGCAGGAGGTATGCCGAACCGTCAGTAACGATCGTCGCCACCCCGTACGCGAGGCTCCCGAGCAGGAGCGACCCGAGCGCCGCAGCGCGAAGCGCGACAGAGCGACGTACGAACGCATCGGCGCTCGGCAGCGCGCGGCCGTACGCGGCGATGCTCACGGCGCGAGCAGTTCGAGCACGTGGAACGCGACCGCGAGCGATCCGATGATGAGGGCCGCGCCAAAGCTGCCGCTCGTCCCCACGCGGCCGCGCGACAGGCCGATCCATGCGCCGGCGCCAATGACTACGATCGCGAGACCCGCGTGACTCATCCGGCCTGGATCCAGGTGCCGGCTTCGTGGTGGCTGCGATTGAGGATGAGCTGCGGTGCCCGCTGGGCGGCGATCTCGGTCATCGCCCGTTTAATGAGCGCGACCGGCGTCGCTCCGCGCCGCACGACGAGGTAGGTCTGATCGACGATATCCGCCCACGGCACGACGAGTGAGGGAGCGACCATCGCGGCCGGCAGGTCGATGACGACCTTCGCGAATTCCGTGCGCACCTCGTCGAGCAGGGCGCGGAGGCGTCCGAGCGGCGGCGGCTCGTCCGTGGCCTGCCCGGCCGGAAGGAATGAGAGGCCGCGGCGCTCCGTTGCGACGATGGCACGGTCGAGCGTGTAGTCGTCCCTGAGCCACTCCGCGAGGCCGCGCGCTGTGCCACGCCCCGAGCGCTCGCTGAGCGACGGATTCAGCCAGTTCGCATCGATGAGCAGGACCGACGCCGTCGAGTCGAATGCCGCGAACGAGAGCGCGGTCCCGAGGGCCACGGTCGACGTCCCCTCCTTTCTAATAGCGCTCGTCACGGCGACTACGCGCTTCTGAGACGCGTCGACATGCGCGCGGGCGCCGACCGCATCGAATGCCGCCATCACCGCGGCCGAGGAAATCACGACGCCACCTCGGTGGCGGTCGAGGCCTCGCCCACGAGAACGGGCTTCGGCACCCCCCCGAACGCGAGCGCCGCCAGGGTCTCGCCCAGATCGGGCCGCTGGCCCCGGACGCTGCCACGGAACTCCGGAATGGCGGCGACCACCGTCACGCTTCCGAGCCGTTCGAGGTCTGCCTCGCTGGCGATGCTCGCGGTGAGGAGCGTCCCGACGACCACGAGGAGCGCCACGAGCGTCACCGCGCCAGCCATCACGACACCGACGACGAGCACGGCCTGACGCAGACCGCCCGAGGGCTGGAGCTGGACCTGCGGCTCGTCAATGACCTGCACGTCCGCGCTCCGCCCGACCTCGAGCAGGGTCGAGACGACGGCCATGCGGTCAAGCGCCGCGCGGAGGTCGTCCACGCGAGCCTGTGCGACATCGGACGCGGTGCGGAGCTGCTGCTGACGGTACGCCTCGGCCGCGTCGAGCGGCAGGCGATGCGTCGCGTTGAACTGATCGAGATCGGTCTGGGCGCGCGTCGACTTCTGCTGCGCGAGATCCAGCTCCTTTGTGTAGAGCGTCGAGGTCATGCTCGTCGCCCCGATCTGCGCGGTGGCCGCGCGCTCGTCCCGGATCGCGAGCGCCGCGGAGACGATCTCGTACGCGACCTTCGGTGAGGTGGCACGGAAGGAAACACGGACGAGGTTCGTGCCGAGCGCCTGGACCTTGAAGCGCTTGCGGATGTCGTCCAGGTAGCTCATCTGGTCCTTGGCCGCCTGCAGATCGGCAGAGAGCGAGCTTCGTTCGAGCACCGAGCGCAGGAACGCCTGCGTCTGCACGAGCTGGTTGAACTTCTCCGCGTACTCGCTGCCGGGTGTGAGGAAGTCAGGGACGTTCGGCACGTCGCTCTGCACCGCGTGCGTCTGCAGCAGCTCCTGCGAGTTGCGCTGCACCCAGACGGTCGCGCTGGACTCGAAAGCCCCGATGTACTCGCCATACGCGGCCACGGCGCCCGACACCATGAGCACGGCCACGACCGTGACGATGACCCACAGGAACCGACGAGCGGTGTAGATGTACCGCTGCACTCCCCCACCCCCAACACACGCTGCCGCGCGACGCGGTGCGAAGCCGACGCTACGGCTCGCGTATTGAGGCGACGTAAAGACGCAATTGAGATTCGCAGCCACTTGCAAGGGTCCGTCCCCGGAAACTCTGGCTTCGCGGGCCGATGACCGATCGGTTCTCAATTTCCACCGCCGCTCGGCCTCATGCCCGAGAACGCTTCATAGCACGTGAGGGTGGGCAAGATGACGATCACTAGGGAAGGGTCTCCCACGACCGGGAACCCGTCACGCAACGCCGCGCGCGCCGCTGCGCGCGCGGACCCGACGCCGGTGCAGCCATTTCCGAAGGACGTCCTGATCGGCCGCGGCGCTCTCATCGACGACAACGTCCAGCTCGGCGCCAGATCCGGCCGTGTGATCCCCGTGACCAGCCTGCGCATCGGAAAAGACGCTGTCGTGCGAAGCGGCTCGGTGATCTACGGCGGATCGGCGATCGGCGACGGACTCGAGACCGGTCACAACGTCGTCATCCGCGAGCAGAACGAGATCGGCTCGAGCTTCAGGGTGTGGAACAACTCGATCGTCGACTACGGCTGCGTCATCGGCGATCGGGTGAAGGTCCACTCCGGGTGCTACATCGCGCAGTTCAGCACGATCGAGGATGACGTCTTCCTCGGACCAGGCGCGTCGCTGGCGAACGATCCGCACCCCGGCACCACGACGCACCTGTGCATGCGCGGTCCGACGATCAAGGCTGGCGCCCAGATCGGCATGAACGCGACGATCCTGCCCTTCGTCACCATCGGGGAGCGAGCCCTCGTCGGAGCTGGAGCGGTCGTCACTCGCGACGTCCCACCGGGAATGATCGTCGTGGGAAATCCCGCGAGGATCCTCAAGCCGGTCGGGGAGCTCAGCTGCCCCCTCGACATCGTGGGCCACGAGTACCTCGCCGTGGATCCGGGCGGCCGATGAAAGCACTGGGCCTCCAGCTGATCCGTTACGCGACGAACGCGGTCGTGGCGCACATCCCGTCGCACACCTTGCGCCGTGCCTGGTACACGCGCGTGGTGGGGCTGTCCGTCGGCCGGCACACCTCGCTCTTCATGGGCCTGCACCTCGAGTTCCGCGGCCGGCCCCGTGAAGGCCGCCGCAGCATCGCCATCGGAGACCACACCGTCATCAACGCTGGCTGTCACTTGGATGGCCGGGGCGGCCTCTCAATCGGCGACAACGTCAGCATCTCGGCCGGCACCTGGATCCTCACCGACGAGCACGACGTCAACGATCCGCGATTCCCGGAGATCCTCGCGGCAGTCACGATCGAGGATTACGTCTTCGTCGGTTCGAAGGCGATGATCCTTCCGGGAGTAACGCTCGGCCGAGGCGCGGTCATCGGCGCGGGCGCGATCGTGACGCGCGATGTCGGGCCCTTCCAGATCGTCGCGGGCAGTCCGGCTCGAGCGATCGGCCGGCGACACGCCGATCCGCGCTACCAGTTGGATCACCGCCCGGTGTTCGAGTGATGAGGGTGCTCGTCGTGACTCCGTACCTACCCGCGCCGCCGGTCACGGGCGGACGTCGGCGAATCCACGCCCTTGTGAGCCGCCTCTCACGCACCCACGACGTCACCGTCGTGAGCTTCGTCGGACCGAACGGCGAAGCGGAGGCCGTGGCCGCGACGAGTCAGATCGCGGCGCACGTCGTCACGGTCCCCAACCGCTATGCGAGCGCGACGGGCTGGCGCAAGCGATTGACGCAGGTCCGATCACTGCTTGCCCGCGGAAGCTTCGTCCGCCTCACGTTGCACACCGCCGCCATGCAGCAGGCGATCGATGTCCTCGCGCGGCAGCAGTCGTTCGATCTCGTGCTCGTCGAATTCGCCCAGATGGCCGGCTACGCCTTCCCGACCGGCGGCCCGGTGGTGTTGGACGAGCACAACGTCGAGTACGACATCCTGCGGCGCTCCTCGGTCGGCGAGCGCGGTCTCATTCGCCGGATCTTCAACCACGTGGAGTACCTCAAGCTGCGCGCGGAAGAGCGCCGGGCGTGGTCGCGCGTCGACGGATGCCTCTTCACATCGGAACGCGATCAGCGCCTGGCCCGCGCGGCGGGCTGCGACGTGCCCACCGCGGTGGTGCCGAACGGCGTCGACGTCGCGGAGTTCGCGCCGGAAGACCATCGCGGTCGCGCCGACATCCTGTTCTTCGGCGCGGACTTCTTCCCGAACGCTGACGCGCTCCGCTTCTACGCCGACGAAGTCTTCCCCGAAGTCCGGCGCCAGCGACCTTCCACGCGCCTTGTCGTCGTCGGTGGCTGCGCGAGCGCGCTCGCTGAACGGAGGCGCGATGGAGTCGAGCTCGTCGGGCCTGTCGCCGACCTGCGCGCCTACATCGCGGCGGCGGCGGTGGTCGTCGCGCCGCTTCGGATCGGCGGCGGCACCCGCCTCAAGATCCTCGAGGCGATGGCCATGGGCCGCCCGGTGGTGGCCACGCGCATCGGCGCGGAAGGCATCGACGCCGCACCGGGTCGCGAGCTGCTCATCGCCGACGATGCCGCGAGCCTGGCTCGCGAGACACTGCGCCTGCTCAGGGATCCCGAGCTCGCGGAGACCATCGGCGCGGCCGCGCGCGAGCTCGTGATCCGTCGGTACGACTGGGACCAGAGCGCGAGCCAGCTGCAGCGATTCGTCCGCGGCCTCGTCGGCCCCCGCCACGCGTACGCGCTCGTGCGGGGAAGCGAGCGCGCCTCATGAGCGCCGCCGCACGCGATGTCACGACCGTGGCGGACGCGCAGGCTGCATACGCGCTTCCGCTCGAGCGGCGGCGGGCATACGAAGTGATGAAGCGCACGATCGACGTGCTGGCGGCGCTCTTCCTGATCGTCCTGCTCGTACCTGCCATGCTGGTCCTGTCCCTCGCCGTCGTCGTCGACAGCGGCTGGCCGATCTTCTATCGCGGCGACCGCGTCGGCCGCGGGATGCGCACCTTCTCCGTGCTCAAGTTCCGCTCAATGCGCGTCGACGCCGACCCGTCGGTGCACGCGCAGTACCTCCGCGAGCTGCTGCAGGGGCGGGCCGAATCCCGCGATGGCGTCTTCAAGGTGCCGGACGATCCGCGCATCACACGCGTCGGCCACTACCTGCGCAAGAGCAGCCTCGACGAGCTGCCGCAGCTCGTGAACGTGCTGCGCGGCGAGATGAGCCTGGTCGGTCCCCGACCAGAGGTGCCCTACGCGCTGCCCGACTACGAGTCGTGGATGTATCGCCGCTTCGACGTTCTGCCGGGAATCACCGGTCTGTGGCAGGTCCGCGGGCGCGGGCGCATCGGCGTGCGAGGCATGCTGCAGCTCGACGTCGAGTACGCGGAGCGCTGCGATCTCGGGCTGGACATCGCGATCCTTGCGCAGACCGTTCCTGCGGTCGTGCGCGGGACCGGTGCGGCATGATCGAGATCGCGGCCATCGTCGTCGCCGCGGTCACGGTGCTCTTCCCGAGCGCCATGCTCTCGTTCCTCGCGGTGGCGAGCCTGCGCCGCCTCAGTGCCGACACACCGATCCAGCCGGGTTCGCAGGGGCCCGTCGTCGCGGTGC
>JANMWW010000331.1:0-4405 GCA_031394155.1 Chloroflexota bacterium
CCCCCACCCGCGGCCCCACGACCTCGATCCCCCCCCGCCACGGCTCGATGCCGACGTCGCTCAGCTCACGCGCGATGTACGCGCGCAGCGCCGGATCATCACCGCCCAGCTCGCCTGCGTAGCGGGCGGCATGGACCGCGACCGTATCCGCGGCGAGCCATCGCTGGAAAAGCCAGCCGAATTCGATGACACCGAAGAGGAGCGGGACCAGGATGACGACCATGAGCGTCGTCTCCAGGGTCACGAGACCGCGATCCTCGCGACCGAATCGCCTCATCGCACGCCCGCGAGTTGGGACACAAGCGACTGCAGCCGTGTGACGAGACCGTTATTCCATGCGGACACGCCGGCCACGAGCGTGCCGAGGACGACTGCGGCGCCAATGACGTACTCGATCGTCGCGAGCCCAGAGTGCTCTTGAATGAATCGCCGGAGTGATGCCATGCCTGCCCTCCGCGGTGTTCTGCGCGGAAGGTCGTTTCATCTCTGATCCGCGGCGATGAGACAGGGACCTAGTACGGGAGTACTACTCCGCGTGGCGGTTCGGCGGCCCGCTCGCAAATCGGCGGTGTCGCGTTCTACTCTTCGCGTCCCGATGAATGAGCTCATGCGCGAGATCGACGGCGAGCACGACATCCGCGAGCGCCGCCGTTCGGCCCTCGCGACGATCATGGAGGAGCGTGCCGGTCCGATCCTCGAGCGCATCGTGACCGAAACGGTGCGCGCCACGGACTTCGCCGGCCTGGGCCGCACGGTCGCCGGCCGCTTCGCGACGATCGCTCGCGCATCACTTCCGGTGTGGCTGACCGCTCTCGGCGCGCCGGACCACGAGCGCGCGCGGATCTTCGAGCACAACACGCACTACGTGCGCGAGATGCTCGGGCACGGCATCCCCAAGTTCGTGCAGCGCAGTCTCGTGTCGTTCGGCTTCCGCCTCGCGAACACTGCTGCGCGGGACGCCGCGCCCGAGCACGGCTTCAAGCCGGACGAGCTGGAGCAGGAGCTACGCGTGTTCCAGCGCGACCTCGAGTCGCGGCTGTTCTACGGAGCCTAGGAGTTACGGGGCTTAGCGGCCGAGGGCCCTCTTCGCCTTGCGCACGTCCTTCACTCCGAACGCGATCGTGACGTTGCCGCGGCCCGGCGCGAGCACGTAGCCCGAAGAGATGTT
Organism: Chloroflexota bacterium; assembly: GCA_031394155.1. Classification (GTDB taxonomy): domain Bacteria; phylum Chloroflexota; class Limnocylindria; order P2-11E; family P2-11E; genus CF-39. Next base: position 1,169 of record JANMWW010000331.1, read on the forward strand.
GACCTTCGCCTTCGCGAAGCGCTGCGCAGCCTTCGCGACCGCACCCGGCTTGTCCTTGACGCGTACCTCGATCGCGCCTCGCTCGCTCGCGCGAAAGCCGGCCTTCTTCAGTGCGCGGCGTGTCTTCGCGGTGTCCTTGTCCGAGACAACGAGACCGACGATGCCCTTGTTGCCGCCGATCGAACGCAGGTTGACGCCAGCGTCACCCAGCGCGTCGACGAGCGGAGCGAGTGTTCCCGCGCGGTCCTTGAGCTTGACGATGAATTCGGTGGCCATGTCGTCCTCCCCTTCGCTGTGAGAGCGATGCTGCGCCCTCTACCTGGCCTTGTCGATACCTCGCTTGACCGCCGCGTCGTCGAGGATCGCGCCGTGCTCGATGTGGCGGATCACGCCCTGCGCGTCGATGAAGAAGGTCTGCGGCAGCTCGAGCACCGAGTACTTGCGCGTCACCGCGCCGTCGAGGTCAAGCAAAGGTGTGAGGCGGTCGAGCGCCAGCGAGTCCATGAATCCACGCACCCGCGTGCCATCCTCGAGGAGGTCGACGGCCAGGAAGATCGCGTCGGTCGAACCTGCGACGCGCTGCAGCGCCGGCATCTCCTGTCGGCAGGGCGCGCACCACGTCGCCCAGAAGTTGATGACCACGATCCTGCCCCGCAGGTCGCTCAGCTTCTTGGTCGTGCCGTCGGGGGCGTTCCACTCGAAGTCCGGCGCGAGGCCACCGATGCGCGGCGCGGCGTTCGGATCGTCGATCAATCTGCGGATCACGCCGACCTCGGTCGGGCCCCCAAAGATCTTGCTGATGCCCAGACTGGGCACGACCAGCGCTGTGAGCGACGCCAGCGCGATCGCGCCGATGATGATCGCTGTGATCCAGCGCGGCAGCTGCGGGCGAAAGTCCGCTGTTGTCTCGGTCGTCTCGGTCATCCGAGCAGCGGCAGGAAGTTGAACAGCTGCGGCAGTCGCGCGAACTGTCCCGATATCAGAAGCAGGCCCATCACGATGACGAGCGTACCGCCGACGATGTTGATCACCCGGACCTGACCCCGCAGCCAGTCGGTTAAACGTCGGGTACCACCGACCCCTGCAGCGATCACGAGGAACGGCACGCCGAGTCCGAGCGCGTATGCAAAGAGCAGGAACGCGCCCGAGCCGAGGCTCTCGTTGAGCAGCAGGTTCAGGATGAGCGCGAGGTAGGGACCGACGCACGGCGTCATCCCGATGCCGAACGCCGCACCGATGAGGAAGGAGCGCGGCAGGCCCGAGGTGTGCCCCTCGAGGCGCAGGTCCATCTCGCGCGCCAGCAACGGGATCGTGATCAGCCCGAGCATGTGCATCCCGAGCACGACGAGCAGCAGGCCGCCGGCGCGCTGGAGCCAGAAGACCAGGTCCCCGGCGAGCGCGCCGACGAGGGCGATCGCGATCCAGAGAAGCGTGAACACCGCGCTGAAGCCGAGCACGAACGCCAGCGCGTGCACGAAGGTGCGGGCTCGTTGCGTGCCTGTTGATGAGAGCGCCGCCTCCCCGGCCATGTTCACAAGGAACGCGGGCACGAGCGGGAGCACACAGGGTGAGAGGAACGACAGGATGCCCGCTCCAAAGGCGATCGCGATGTTCACTCGAACAGGCTACGCGCCGCGGCGCGCTATGCGATCGCCTGCGCGAGGTCCGCGATGAGGTCCGAGACGGTCTCGATCCCCACAGACAGGCGCACCAGACCGGCCGGAGGCGCGAGCTTCGTGCCGCGCACCGAACCATGCGTCATCGCGAGCGGCACTTCGATGAGGGACTCGACGCCGCCCAGCGACTCCGCGAGCGCGAAGATCTTGGTACGCGCGACCATGCGCGTCGCCGCGGCTTCGCCGCCGGCGAGCTCGAAGCTCAGCATCCCGCCGAAGCTCTTCATCTGCCTTTTCGCGAGCGCGTGCTGCGGATGCGTTGACAAGCCGGGATAGTTCACGCGCGTGACCTTCGGATGTTCCGTCAGCCACTCGGCGATAGCCTGTCCATTGGCCGAGTGACGCTCCATGCGCACCGCGAGCGTCTTCACGCCGCGAAGCACGAGCCACGAGTCCCACGGGCCGGGCACGCCTCCATTGGCGTTCTGAAGAAAAGCCAATCTCTCGCGCAGAGCCTCGTCTTTCCCGACGATCGCACCGCCCACGACGTCGGAGTGACCGCCGATGTACTTCGTCGTCGAGTGCAGCACCAGATCGGTGCCGTGCGCGAGCGGGTTCTGCAGGTATGGGCTGGCGAACGTGTTGTCCGCGACCGAGAGCGCCTTGGCTGTGCGCGCGATGTCCGCGATCGCGGCGATGTCGACGACCTTGAGCATCGGGTTCGTCGGCGTCTCGATCCACACGAGCTTGGTCCTCTTGCGCAGCGCCCTCTTCACATTCGACGCGTCGCGCATGTCGACGACCGTGAGCGCGATCCCCAGGCGGTCGAAGACGCGCGCGAAGAGACGGTACGTTCCGCCATAGACGTCGTCGCTCAGGACGACGTGATCACCAGAGGAGAGGAGATGCGCGATCGCGTCGGTCGCGGCCATGCCCGAGGCGAACGCGAGGCCCCAGGCGCCATCCTCGAGCGCGGCGAGAGCGGTCTCGAGCGCGGTGCGCGTCGGGTTGCCGGTGCGCGCATATTCGTAGCCCTTGTTCTTGCCGACCGCTTCCTGCGCGAACGTCGAGGTCTGGAAGATGGGGACGTTGACGGAGCCGGTGAGCCCCTCGGGCTCCTGACCGGCGTGGATCGCGAGCGTCTCGAAACCGGGCTTGCCGCGTGGAGACTTACGCACAGGCACGAGCGCAGTATGCCGGGCGCTCCGGGCTCGGCGCGCTATTGGTCTAAGGCCCGAGCCAGATCACGCAGTTACGGTAGACCTCGTCCTCACCTCCGCGACCGAGTAGCCCGTCTTGAGCTCGAGCCAATCATGCCCATCGGCAAGGCCGCGCGGGCAGTACGCCCATCGGCCCTCGTGCCAGGTGATCGGACTGCCAGGCTGCGCGTCACTCGGTGCGGTGGCGAGCTGATGGTCGGAGTTGCGGCAGCGGAAATAGATCAGCGGTGTCATGACAAGCCTCCTCACGTCGGACGTCCCCCTCCCCAGGGGCTGAATTCAGATTCTTCCGGGCGGGCAGCGTCCGTCATGACGAAATCGTCATCCCAAATTTGGGAGCGCAGGTAAACGGCGCTCAACCCGCTCGGTGCTCCCTCGACGTCAGGAGCGGCGCGTGATCG
>JANMWW010000367.1:0-2925 GCA_031394155.1 Chloroflexota bacterium
CCGAGCCGCTACCGGCGAGCTTGCGGCTCTCGGCGATCTTGTTCCACGGGCCCGAGGCGTCGCCGCTGTTCGAGACGAACACGCCTTGGAGCACCGTTCCGCCGTTCTGGGTGAAGTGATTGATCTGGAACGGCGACTCGACGACCGCGTACAGCTTCGCGCCGTCCGCGGAGTACGCGAAGCTCGACCGGCCGAGGTCGCCATCGTTGATCGCGCCGCCGGCCTTCACCTGCGCGAAGGTGTCGCCCCCGTTCGTCGAGACGTAGAAGCCGTCATACGCCGTGCCATTGCGCCACGCCATGTTGGTCACGATGTACTGGCCGTTCGTGCCGGGACGGATGACGACGTCGTTGACCAGCGAGAGCCCATAGGGGATCGCCGCGTAGCCGAACGTCGTCGCGTCGAAGATCTTCGTCCACGCGCCGCTCAGCGTCGTGGTCGAGTGCTTGAAAAGACCGCGGCTCGTCGCCGCGAACACCGTGCCGTTGCCGTCGAACGCGAGCTTGCCGATGGTCGTGCCGTCGAGGGTCTCGGTCGAGCCAGCACCAACGAGCGTCCACGTGCTGCCGTTGGTGGAGCGGAACACGCCGGCGCCGCGGTAGTTCTCGAACGCGGTGTTGTTCTCACCGGTCCCGACCCAGACCGAATCGTTCGCCGGGTCGACACTGATCGCGCCGATCGAGAGACTGGCTTGAGAGTCAAATTTCGCGTACCAAGTCGTTCCGTTGTCAGTGGACTTCCACACGCCGCCGTCGGCCGCGCCGGCCCACAAGGTGCCGCTCGCCTGGACCGCGAGCGCGGTCATGCGCCCGGTCACCAGACCCGATCCACCGCCGGAGTTACTGAACACGGGGTCGCGATACCCGTGGTCATCGGAGTCGTAGGGCTTGTTCGTGACCTCGGTCCATGCGCCACCCGTTTGCGGGAGAGCCGCGGCCGCCGTGCGAGCCGCGGTGAACGCGCCCGTCGGGATGTCGGTGCCGGGAGCGACTCGGGCCGCTGCGTATTCGATGGATGCACGACTCGTTTCGTCGTGGAGAGTCGCCGCGTCGTTTGCCGACGCGAGCTTTCGCTCGGCCGACTTGCCACCGCTCTGCGCGAGCGCGAGATTGGCGAATGAAAGGAGCGCGAGGATCGTCATGAGCGCGGCAAGCGCGCGCGGCTTTCTGGTAACGGACATTTGGACCCTCCCCGTTCTTCTGTCGGCCTCTTGGGTGGACGCTATCAGGTTCGATTCAGGTTACGCCGCTCGGAAAGCCGGCCGGTCGCCTACTTAGCTGCCACGGTGTCGGCGTAATCGCGGAATTCGATGTCTCCCGGGGAGTGCCCTGCGCGCGTCAGAAGGATCGCCGCGTCGGAACGCTGCTGCTGGCTGTGCGTGACGATGTGGACGAGGTAGGACCAGAGCGGCAAGTGGTGCTTGTCGCTGATGTCCCACGTCGAGCCGATGGTGTCGTCGTCAAGTCCGCCTATCCACGCGCGCATCTCGCGCTCGTCGCGCGCCCAGTGCTCCGCGAGCGACGCGGCCGTCGGATCATCCTCCGTTCTCAGCTCGCCCTCCGGCTGTACTCGTAGGCGCTGTCCCCAACTCCACTCGACGTCGAGCGTATGCACCAGCGTCCCGCGCAGGCTGCGCTCCGTGATGTCGCTCGGCGCGATCCACTGCTCCGGCGTCAGCTTCGCGGCGACGTCGAGCAGATGGCGGTTCCCCCAGTGGATGAAGTCGAAGAGGGCCATGACCTCGGTCTGTCGCACCGTGGCTGATCGCAGCGGCGCCCAGCGCTGAAACGCGCATTCTCGCTAGAATTTCGATTCGTTCCGTCGCGCGTTGGGGAGGTAATTCGTCGTGGATTGGATCGAGCAGATCTTCGGCATTGACCCGGACTTTGGCAGCGGCGCGCTCGAGATCCTCATCGCGGGCGCGGTCGTCCTGATCGTCGTCGGCCTCGTGCTCTACGTTCGTCGCCGGTCGGACGTGCGCGAGCAGGTGCGCTGACCGCAGTCGCAACGCCTCGCAGAGAGGCGTTCGCAGCGCTCCGACATTCCGATTTCCGCGGTTACTTCGGGACGAGCCTCGTCGCGATGATGGCCGACAACGTCGAGCACGTCATCACGTACTGGCTCATCTTCGAGCGCTTCCACTCACCCGCCCTCGCGGGCTTCGCGGTCATCAGCCACTGGGCACCGTTCCTTCTTTTCGGCATCACGTTTGGCGCGCTGGCCGATCGCTTCGACTGCCGTCGCATCATCCAAGCGGGCCAGGCGCTCTTCATCCTGGCGTCCTTCGCCTGGGCGATCCTCTTCATGACGAACACGCTCGAGGCGTGGCATGCGGTTGTGCTGCTGATCATCCACGGCATGGCCGGCGCGCTCTGGTCACCCGCGGGCCAGCTGTACCTGTACGACGTCGTCGGAAAAGAAGATTTGCAAAGTGGCGTGCGTCTTTCGGCGACGGCCCGGCAGCTCGGCGTCCTCTTCGGGCCGGCGGTCGGTGGCGGTCTCCTGCTGGTCTTCGGTCCGGCGGTCGGCCTCCTCATCAACTGCCTCCTCTACCTCCCACTCATCTTCTGGCTCTTCAGGTCGCCCTACACCGGGCATATGAGTCAGGGCGGACCGGTCGCGTCCGCGAACGGGATGACCTTCGCCGATGCGCTGCGCACGCTCCGCGAGGTGCGACATCAGCCCGTGATCCTCGCGATGATCGTCCTCGGCGGCGCGACGAGCCTGCTCGTCGGCAACGCGTACCAGGCGCAGATGCCGCAGTTCGCTGAGGACATCTCCGGGGCGCAGGGTGCGCTCGGGTATGCCGTGCTCCTCACCGCGAGCGCGGCCGGCGCGGTGGTCGGCGGTGTCGCGCACGAGTAATCGAGCTGGCTGCGGCGACCGTAGGTCTTCCAGGAGATGGCCATGGGCGAAGTGTGGGGC
>JANMWW010000271.1:0-11843 GCA_031394155.1 Chloroflexota bacterium
GCGACCGCCCACAGGCCAACCTTGACTGCAATCTCTGCCATCAACCAGCCGAGCGGAACAAGAGCTACCAGTCCGCTAAGAACATTGGCGATGCTGAGCGACCAGACGCGCGCGAACGGGGTGTTGGTTCGTAGGCTTGCAACGCTTACAGCCAGCAGCATGTTGACGAAGCTGAATGCGAGACCCGCGACGACGATTTGCGCGATGATGCCGAGGGGGTCATCGCGTCGAACGCCTTCGTTCGTGAATTGCACCGCGAGATATGCGGCGTAACCGGAGAGCAGATACGCCATGCGGTTGTATGGAGTGCCCCACAGAGGCAACTGACGGCGCAAATCTCGCAACTCGAGGGTCCCGATTAGGGCGATCCAGCAGATCGCAAACGGATTCGGCAGAGCGGAATCGAAAATTGCGGCGATCAGCGGCGCGGTGGCCGTGCTGGCGACGACTCCCCCGGGAAGGCGCACTGGCAGAGCGGCCAAGGCAAAGGTGATAGCAGTCCAGAAGAAGATCCGACCGAGGTCCAGCCCGAGTGGCGGTGGCGTTGAGACGCGAAGCAAAACGAGGCCGCCACCGGCGATCACCGCGACGACCAGTAAGCGCAATCGGAGGTCGGTGGAGGGTTGAACAGACACGGGCCGAAGAATACGTGAGCCGACTTGCCCGGCTGGTGACTACCGGGACACGGAAACGAAAAGAGAGCCCTTCGGCTCCCTTTCCGTGCGCTTTCATGCGCCTCTAGAGGACGCTAATTGACTTTAGACGCCTGAAACTCCGGCACCGCCCCCCAAAACGAGGGCTGCGAGAGCTGCGATGGCGAGAAGAACCCGACGCATAACGAACCTCCCTTCGCCAGGCTTCGCTATGTAAATCGTCGACTTCCCTGCGGGCTTAAGGGGGGGCTCGGATTGACGATACGGGGGCGATACGCCGCTGAAGGAGCGTAATCAAGCCAGTTTTGACCTAGAGTGCCCCGGCGGCGGGTCAATACAGGGGAGGGGCGTTGTCGGGGAGAGGGGATACGCGGCTTCCGCAGTTACCCGATGTGTGGGCAGCTGTCGACTTCAGCGTACTGCCGAAACCCCTCACGACGGCATTTGAAGCGCGCGACTGGAACCGCGTGCGCATGGAACTGAGCACGATCATGGACACGGCAATCACGGACGGGGCATACGGCCGCGCTCTTCTACAACTCGTCTTGTCGCTTCCAGAAGGAATCGATACCGTCCTCGACCGGTATCGCGCGAGTGCGATGCTCGACCACGGAGACTGGGACGGAATCCGCGCGACCTCTCAACAGAGCATCGAGCCACGCCAAGTCCGAGGCATGCGAGACGTGCTCACGGCATACGTCGACAGAGTCGAGATCCCCGAGTGGACGGAACTGCATGAACGTCGTTTGTTCGAAATCTACGAATTCCAAGCTCGGCGCGCCATGGGATCCATCAGGCATTGGGCTCAGCAGATCGCCGGCGTTTATCCGGAGTCATTCTGGCGGCGAGCCGACGTGGCTATTGGACGACATCTGCGATACCGACAACTACATGACGCGATGATGTTGGCAATCGGTGAGAGTCAAGCCGGTCGGCTCAACGTCGCGCTCAGCCTCGCGATGGAATCAAGCCGCCTCGGCGATGAGGGTGAGCATCTTCGTGTGGTCGCTCATGATCTGGCTGGACTCGCGCGGCTAGGTATGGGCCACAACCATGACTTCGACCTTCGCGTTCCGGCGCGAATTTGTGAAGCAACTGGACCGTCGCCGATTGGTGCATGGGAGATGCTGTTCTACATCACGCCGCTCCTTCCATTGCGCGACGACGACAGCCTGTCGTGGGCAGCTCGTCTGTCGGGATACATCGCGGCGCGACTGGCATCGCCTCGCTGGCAATTGCAGGCGGACACCTGGCGGGTCGCGGCAGATCTCATCGCGGGTGCTGCGGGAAACAAGACGGAGCTTGCGGGTCTTGTGGCGCGATCTCGACGCGCATCGCCCGGACTCAAAGCGCTGCCGACCTATCTGTCCGGCTACGCGGAACGCAGATACGACTCGTTCGAGGAAGCCGAGCGCCTCGCACGACGTTCCGGGAACGTGTGGCTACAGATCAGTGCTATGGCGTGGATGTCCGCATTGGATCCCCGCCCTGAAGTCGGAAGGCGGCTCCGACGCCTGCTCGAACTCACGGGTTGGCGCCGGCTGGTGCTGGTTCCGACAGAGATCGCAGCAGATGCCGCTCTGGGAATGACCTCCATCGGCGAGCGCTCCGAGGCCATCCTTGAGCTTGCCCTTACCGCCAATCGTCCAAACGTCACGACCGAACTCGTGACGCGCTACATCGATGACTCGATAACGCCGGAGGAGATGCGCATCACCGCGGTCAACGCGCTTGGACGCGTCGGGACGACACACGCGCGCGAGATCCTTCGACGTCTCGCTCAGCGGAGAGACGAAGTGGGCCGCGTTGCCGCGAGTGTGGCCGACAAACCGGGCGTTGGTCTCAGCGAGCGCGAGATCGAGGTCACCAGCCTCGCTGGCGATGGAATGACGAACAAGCAGATCGCCGACAAGCTGTTCCTCAGTCCGCACACCGTCGCGCGCCACCTGTCGAATGCGCGGGGCAAGCTCGGTGCATCGAATCGTGCTGAGGCGGCGGTGTTGCTCCGCCGCCCCAGCGAGTAGAGCGCAGCCTCGGCGGAAGGTTCCTAGGCTGCGCGGGGTCCGTCGTCGTCGTCGCGTCGGTGCCGCAACAGCACCAGCGTCCGGATCAGCTCACCGTTGGTGGTCACGCGACCACGCACGTGCCGACGTTTTGCGCCGAACTGGATGATCTTCGCGAGGCGGTTCGTCATCGCTATCTCCCCTCCCGGTCCCGGGTGCGAGAAACATAGGACCGCCGTCACTGCGCCACATCGCCAGGAATGACCAACTGACCATGACCAATCGCTAGATCCGCTCGTACCTCGCAACGTCGAGTACGAAGACGGTCGCGCCGCCGAAGGTCACCTCGACGGGATAGGGCATGTAGAACTCGCCCGGTTCCATGATCGGCGGCATCGGACTCACGTGCTGGGTGCGCGCGTGGCAAGTCTCGCGGATCGTCGCCAGCACGTCGTCGAGCTGCGCTTCCTCGACGCCGACGATGATCGACGCATTGTTCTGTTTGAGGAAGCCGCCCTGCGAGTGAAGGCGGGTCACGCGGTACTCCTTATCCGTGAGCGCATCCACAAGGGCCCCGGCGTCCTCGGGGTGAACGATCGCGAGGACAAGCTTCATCGGCGCGACTTTACACCGCGGACACGATTGGCTATGCGCCATGGTCAATTCAAGGGATGCGCGGCGCAGCCTGCCAGCGCAACGCTGCCTTTCCATGGAAGTGGGAACGCTCGTCGTAGCGGTACGGGTCGCGGTCGGCGTCCTGTTCGTCGCGACAGGCGCAGCGAAGCTTCGCGCCGGACCGGTGACGGTCACGCGCGCGATCGGCGCTTACGAACTCCTGCCTGAACGGTGGATGGCGCTCCTTGGCCGGTCGCTAGGCCCGGCCGAGCTTTTCGTCGGCGTCATGCTTGTCTTGGGAGTCACGACGCCCGCCGCGGCGAGTGCCGGCGTCGTCCTGCTCGTTATGTTCAACCTGGCTATCGGCGCAGCTTTGCGGCGAGGGCGGCGAAACCAATGCGGCTGCGGCATCGGCGAGATGCCGATCTCCAGGCGGCTCATCGCGCGTAACACCGCGCTCATCGTCCTGCTACTCGTGAGCGCGACCCAGGCCTCGAGTCTGTCCGACGTCTCGCCTTAGGAGAATGAAGTAAAGGTCTCCCGTCGTTCTGTGCTCCGTCTCATCGGCTCCAGCGGCACCGCCGTGGCTGTCGCCCTCATACCGGAACTAGGCCTGACGACCCGCGGGCGCGGGCACGGTGACAACGCCGGCTACGAAAACCTCACGAAGAATCTCCGGGTTCGCATCCTCAAGGGCAGCGAGCTATCGACCGAGGTCGATCGAGCGCGCGCCGATGCCAGGGGTGGAGTCCTTTGGAACGACCTGACCACTCGCGGACTTCGCCCGGAAATCCAGCTGGCCTATGGCACGCGCGTCCGGCTCGGCGACGACAGCGGCTATTCCGGTCACTTCGTCGCGGTCCCGTTCGCGAGCGGCGACGATCGTCGCGCGAAGCTGTATTACGGCGTCGACATGCTGGGCAAGCATGTGGCGTTCGCGAGCGAGTGGCACGCGACGTCGCCGGAGATCATCAACGTCTCTGAGGCTCGCGGCTCGCTCGCGTCTCGGCGATCCACCGTCCGGGTCGCCGGAGAGACTGCGGTGGTCGAGTTCACGGACGGTCGACGGAAGAGCGTCGACCTTTCGCCGCTCATTCACCAGGGAAAGGCGGGTCTGGCATCGGTCGCTGCAGGTCCGTGCAGCCTGAACGGCCTGGCCTGCGCCCTCGCATGCGGGACGGTAGTGGAGTGGTCTTGCCTCTATGAGTTCAGCGTCGTGTGTGGCGGCATCACGGCACTGTGTCCGCCGTGCGGCGCGTTCTGCGAGGTCGTGACCATCGTCGTCTGCACCGTCACCACGATCGTTTCGTGCTATTACGTGTGCCAACCCTGCTGACGGGAGGGAGATCATGTCGCCTCTGTGGCTCGCGGTCACCTCTGCCGTGCTCATCGTGGTGATCGACGCAGCGTCTCGGTGGCTCGGGCGCCGCGGGGTCGCGCTGTTTCCAATGCCGCGTCGCGGATCGACGATGCAGACCGCTATCGCGGCAGGCGCGGTCGTCGCCGTGGCGTGGCTCCTCGATGCGGCTGGCCTCCTCGATCAGATCGTGACGTCCAAAGCGGCGCTCGTCGCCGTGGTCGCGGTCATCATCGCGCTGCAGATCGCGACCCTGCTGTCCCTCGCGCTGATCGTCCAGCGCCGCAGGCGGCCCAGCTAGGCAGGCGTCCCCAGTAGGACGTCGACCTCACTACGCACCTCTCGCGCGATCGACGACTCGTCGCGGGCGGCGTCGATCACGACCCACCGCCGCGGCTCCGCTGACGCGAGCTGCACGTAGCCCTGCCGCACGCGCTCATGGAACGCAGGATCGAGCACTTCGAAGCGATCCCATTTGCTCTGTGCGCGCCAGCCCGAACGGCCGAGACCGATGTGCACGGGGATGTCGAGAAGGAACGTTCGATCAGGGATGACATCCTCGCACGCGAGCCGCGTCACTTCTCTGATGCGGTCGAGCGACACGCCGTGGCCATAGCCCTGATAGGCCATCGTCGAATCGAAGAAGCGATCCGCGATCACGACCTTCCCCGCCTCGATCGCCGGGCGGATCACCTCGCGGACGTTCTGCGCGCGCGCTGTGCTGTACAGCAGCACCTGCGCCTCGGGGCTGAGCGCGATCTCCTGCGCGTGGAGAACGATCTCGCGGATGCGCTCGCCCGCCGCGGTGCCGCCGGGTTCGCGCGTGAGCACGACATCGACGCCGCGCTTCTGGAGGAGCTCCGTGAGGATCTTGGCCTGCACGGACTTGCCCGAGCCTTCACCGCCCTCGAACGACAGGAACCAGCCGCGGGTCATCGATAGATCTGCACGCGACGGACGGGCTCGTGTCCGGTGGAGCGCGACGAGAGGCTGGCCTGCTCGGCGAGCTCGTGCTGCAGCCGACGCACGTACGCATTCTGCGGCGTGAGCTCGACCTCGTCCTTCTGGCCGTTCGTGACCTGCTGTATCGCATCGCGGGCCTCATCGAGCGCGTGGTCCTCGGGCGCGCGGCGCAACTCGGCGACGGAGGCGAGCGCGCTGGCGATCTGACTCGTGGAATTGCTGCGCGAGATATAGATCGGAATGCCGCTCGACTCCGCGTTCCGCAGGCGCGGCGTCTTGCGCCGGTAGTAGTTCTTGAGCGTCACGACGACGTCGGCGTCCTCAGGCTCGCGCACGACCGCGACCGGCATGCCCAGTCCGCGCGCGGCTTCCTCGACGCGCGACCACGAGATGCCGAACGGATAGACCTTGATCAGCGTGCGTTCGCCGGTGGGACCGAGCGGCAGCCGCGGCGTGCTACGCCGCTCGAGTGCTTCGGCGGGCGCGCGGCTCGGCGCCTGCGCCGTGCGCTCGATCTCGCCGCCCTCCCCGCGCGAGCGGATCTCAGGCGACACGGGTTGACCGAGGAGAACCGCGTCCACGGTCTGCGCGACATCGTGGTAGATCGCGACGCGCTGATACGCCTGGATCTCGACCAGGACTTGGAATGTCGGCGGCGCCTTGCGCTCGAGCACCGACTTCTGCGTGCCGCGACGCCGCGCCTCTTCATCGGAGAGCGTCACGGTCTGGATCCCGCCGACGAGGTCGGTGAGGGTCGGGTTCAGCATCAGGTTTTCAAGCGTGTTGCCGTGCGCGGTCGCGATGAGCTGAACGCCGCGCTCGGCGATCGTGCGCGCCGCGGCAGCCTCCTGTTCGGTCCCGATCTCGTCGATGACGACGACCTCGGGCATATGGTTCTCGACCGCCTCGATCATCACCGCGTGCTGTAGTGACGGCGTCGGCACCTGCATGCGACGCGCGCGGCCGATGCCAGGATGCGGGATGTCACCGTCGCCGGCGATCTCGTTCGATGTGTCGACCACGACGACGCGCTTGCCCAGGTCGTCCGCGAGGACGCGAGCGACCTCACGCAGCATCGTCGTCTTCCCCACGCCCGGACGGCCGAGGAACAGCATGCTGCGACCGGACTCGACGATGTCGCGGAGGATCTCGACGGTGCCATAGACCGCGCGTCCGACGCGCAGCGTGAGCCCGACGACTTTTCCGGCGCGGTTGCGTAGCGCGCTGATGCGATGGAGCGTCCGCTCGATGCCCGCGCGGTTGTCACCGCCGAACTGCCCGATGTGCGAGATCACATAGGCGATGTCCTCGGCCGACACCTCGCGACGCGAGAGAGCCTCCTCGCGGCCGGAAAAGCGCGCCTCGGGCAGACGGCCAAGATCCATCACGATCTCAAGCAGTCCGTCGAGTCCCTCGAGCGCGCGGACACGCGCGGCGAGGTCTTGGGGAAGTCCGCGGAGCATCGCTTCGAGCTCGTCGCCCTGCTGTTGCATCGCCTGAGGTAGAGCATATCGAGGCCCGAGCCGCACCGACCGTAATGCCGCTAGCGCACGACCGCGGGCGCGAAGGCTGGTTCCTCGACCTTCACGGCGAGTTCTTTCACGAAGAGCATCGAAGTCGCGCTCTCTTTGAAGCCGTCGCTGAAGAGGGCGCGCGCGACGTGCTCTTCATAGGAGCGGACCGGGATCGTGATCGGCCGCCCCGTCGGCAGGCCGCTCGCGCTCGCGCGCACCAGATCGCGCGCCAGGTCGACGTCGCCGTCGCGCGTCCGCACTTTCATGACGTGCGGGTGGCGATCCCTGCCCTCGAACGCGAGCACGAATGCGCGCGTGAGCCGCTCGTCACCGTCGATGAGCGCGGCGCGCCGACGCATCGCGAGGGGATTGCCTCCGATCAGGTGCGGCGGATCGTACGCGCCGCCGCGCTGGGCGATGTCGAAGTCCTGGACCGAGAGCTGCTCAGCGCGCTGGACCGCGTGCGGCGTGGTGGCGGCGTAGAAGCGAAACAGGTCGTGCGCATCGCTAGAACGGGCCGGCCGGGCGCTGTTGCGATACGCCTCGCCGAGCTGATCGCGCTCGGCGACGAGCCACGTCTCGCGCGTGTACGAATAGAAGCCGCTCTGGAAGAACGTTTCGCGGGCGCGCGCCTCGTCAGGGACCGCGGCGAAGAGACGATGCATGCCTGCGCGTGCCGCGGCGGCGCTCAGGCCTGAGAGCAGCCGGAACGCGCTATCCGCACCCCCCGGCTCGAACATCGAGGCAAGGAGAAGGATCACCCACTCCGGCCGGCGCCCGTCGTACACCAGCGCGACGCTGCGCAGCTGACCGCGGTACTGCTCGAGGAACACGCGAAGGCGGCCGCCACCGAGGCCGACGAGACCGAGGGCCATCCGCCGCGTGCCGGTGACCGTGCCTCCCGCGAACGCGATCGGCAAGGCGGACGCGAGCACCGTCTCCGGCGTCCGCAGGCTGCGCTCCAGCAACGCGCTGATGCGAGGCGCGTCGAACGGCGTCGCCGCGCGCGCCGGCACTACCTGTGTCCGAGCGAGAGGAAGTAGCGATGGAAGCGATCGTCCGGCGTCAGCTCCGGATGGAAGGACGTCGCAAGCAGGGTGCCCTGGCGCACCGCGACGACCGTGCCATCGTCGAGCGCCGCGATCGTCTCGACATCAGCGCCGGTCTTCGTGATCTTTGGCGCGCGGATGAACACCGCGTGATATGGCGCGCCGCCGATGTCGCGCACGGCGAGATCTGCCTCGAAGGAATCCTGCTGGCGGCCGAACGCATTGCGCTCGACGCTGATGTCCATCACCGACAGGATCGGGTGCAGATGGCCAGGCACGTCCTTCGCGAGGAAGATCGCACCTGCGCACGTTCCCCATACGGGCAGCCCTTCGGCGATACGCTCGCGAAGCTTCGGAACGAACCCGTAGCGCTCGGCAAGCTTGCCGATCGTGGTGCTCTCGCCGCCGGGGATGATCAGCGCGTCGACATCGTCGAGCTGCTCCGGTCGCCGTACTTCGACAGCCTCCGCGCCGATCCCGCGCAAGGTGTGCAGATGCTCGGCGAAGTCACCCTGAAGTGCGAGAACGCCGACGCGCGCGGTCTTGGTGGTGCTGAAGCCGCCCTTACCAGCCGCGGACGGCAAGGCGTTCGGCGGGCGGGATCGTCTCCATCGCGAGACCCTTCATCGGCTCGCCGAGACCGCGCGAGACCTGCGCGATGAGCTTCGCGTCGGTGTAGTGCGTCGTCGCTTCGACGATCGCCTTCGCGCGCTTGGCGGGATCGCTCGACTTGAAGATGCCGGAGCCGACGAAGTTTCCTTCGGCGCCGAGCTGCATCATCAGTGCGGCATCGGCGGGTGTCGCGATGCCGCCAGCACAGAACAGAACGACCGGAAGCTTCTGGTCCTTCGCGATGCGCCTTACGAGCTCCACTGGAACGCGATACTCGGTCGCCTTCTCCGACAGCTGGTGCTCGTGCATGTCCTTCAGGAGCGCGATCTGCGAGGTGATCGCGCGCAGATGACGGACCGCTTCGACGACGTTGCCGGTTCCGGCCTCGCCCTTGCTCCGGATCATCGCGGCACCTTCGTTGATGCGGCGCAGCGCTTCACCGAGGTCGCGCGCGCCGCAGACGAACGGGACCTTGAAGTCGTGCTTCTCGATGTGGAACTGCTCATCGGCCGGCGTGAGGACTTCGCTCTCATCGATGTAGTCGACGCCCAGCGCCTCGAGCACGCGCGCCTCGACGAAGTGCCCGATGCGAGCCTTCGCCATCACCGGGATCGTGACGGCGTCCATGATCTCTTCGATCATCTTGGGGTCCGACATCCGCGCGACGCCACCGGTGGCGCGGATGTCAGCGGGGACTCGCTCCAGGGCCATGACCGCGACGGCACCCGCCTCTTCGGCGATCCGGGCGTGATCCGCGGTGACCACATCCATGATCACGCCGCCCTTGAGCATCTGGGCGAGGCCGGTCTTGACGGTCCATGTGCCGGTCTTCCCGGTGCCGTTGAAACCGTTCGCAGAGGAGGTCATACAGGCCCCATCGTACCGCCCCGCCCCTAGAATCTGAACATGGCGGTCATCGACGCGAATGTCCTGGTCCTCAACGCCGATTACCAGCCGCTGAACGTCTGCAACGTGCGGCGCGCTGTGGTCCTGCTCGCCAAGGACAAGGCCACCGTCATCGAACAGAACGGCCACATCGTGACGAGCGAGCGACTCCGCTTCCCGTCTCCCTCTGTGATCCGCCTCGCCTATCACGTGAAGCGTCCGCGTCCCGTGGTGAAGCTCACCCGCAAGGAAGTCCTCCAGCGTGACGACCACACCTGCCAGTACTGCGGCAAGCGCGGGAACGACCTCACGCTCGACCACGTGATGCCCCGTCATCGCGGCGGGCAGCACACCTGGGAGAACGTGGTCGCCGCGTGCCGCCACTGCAATCACAAGAAGGGTGGGCGCACGCTCGCGGAATCGAAGATGCAGCTACTTCGCGTTCCGAAGCGCCCGCCGGCCACGCCGACGTATCTGTACTCGTCATACGTGCGCGGTGGCGAGCGCAGCTGGGCGAAGTTCATCGGTCTCGACGAGGCGGCCGCCTCCTAACCTCACGCGGACACGCGCGATCCGGCCCGCGCCATGCAAGGGGAAATCACCTCCGTATGCGCATTCTCTTCACGAAGCGAACGTTCTCACCGATGGGAGGCTCCGAGAGCCTCACCTATCAGTTCGCGACGCGGCTCGCCGCACGAGGTCACGACGTGCGCGTGGTGTGCGGGCAGGCGTTCAACGAGCGAACGCGCTTCGTCACCGAAGGCGTCGAGGTCATTCAGGTAAAGCCGCGCGGCGGACTGCTCGGTATGGTCGCTGACGCATCGACGCTCGTGGACCTCATGCGCGTCGAGGAGCTCGAGAAGCACGCCGAGGATCGCGACCTTATCCACAACGTGGGCCGCGAATACCTCGACAGCTCGCTGCAGGCGAGCGAAGAGATGGATCTCCCCGTCGTGCTGACGCCTCTCGCGCATCTGGGCCAGTTTCACGGAGGCGACACACCGGCAGATTTCGAACGCTACCGACGCGCATCGGCCATCACGACGATGACCGACTGGGAGCGCGACTGGTACGCGTCGCACGGCATCGACCCGTATCGCGTGGTCACGACCGGCATGGGCCCGAACGCGTCCCGATCGCACGACGGCGCTGGCTTCCGGCGACGTCACGGCATTCCGTCGGACGCGCCGATCGTCCTCTACATCGGCCGCCGCGAGCGCTACAAGGGATTCATCCATCTCCTCGACTCAGCGGAGCTCGTGTGGACGCGCCACCCGGAGACTCGCTTCGTGTTCATCGGCGTGCCGGGCTTCTACGGCGCGGTGATCGACGAGTTCGCACGTTACCCCGACGACCGCATCATCGAGATCGAGCGCGCGTCATCCGAAGAGAAGTCGGCAGCGCTCGACGCCTGCTCGCTGTACGCGATGCCTTCGCTCCACGAAACGTTCGGCATCGGGTACCTCGAGGCATGGTTGCACGAGAAGCCGGTGATCGGCGGCGACATTCCCCCGCTGCGCGAGGTGATCGATCACGGGCGCGATGGGCTCGTCGTCCGCCAGCGGGTCGAAGACATCGCCGGGGTCGTGGCGGCGCTGCTCGACGACGCCGAGCTGCGCGAGCGCATGGGCAGGGCGGGGGCGGCCAAGCTCGCGGAGCGATGGGACTGGGACAAGGTCATGGACCGGGTCGAGGGCGCGTACGAGCGCGCCATCAGCAGCCATCTCCCGGCCGACGAGGCGCTCGCGTAAACCTATCGGCCTCGCCCCGAAATGAGCGCGTCCACCGAGATCAGCGATCCCACCGGAACCGAGTCCTGCGTGCCGCAGCAGGTGCTCGACGGGGATCCACAGTCCGTCGCCGCATCGTCGCAACAGTCGCTGCCACCTGAGCACACGCCGGTCTGCGGCAGCACGAGCTCGACATGTTCCGCGCCATACGTGTCGCCAACGAGCGCGCTCGCGATCGAGCGGACCTGCTCGTACCCCGTGAGCATGAGGAAAGTGGGCGCGCGCCCGTAGCTCTTCATACCAGCGATATAGAAGTCCTTCTCGGGATGCGCGAGCTCGCGCGCGCCATGCGGCGGCACGGTACCGCAGCTGTGGACGTTCGGATCGATGAGCGGAGCGAGCGCCGGCGGCGCCTCGAGGATGTCGTCGAGCTTCACGCGTAGCTCACGAAGCGGCGCGAGG
>JANMWW010000017.1:0-12717 GCA_031394155.1 Chloroflexota bacterium
GCCGCAGCGGCGGCCGCAAGTGGCGCGAGACCGCGCGCCACGAACGCGGCGACCGCGCCACCAAGCGCATCGCCCGATCCGCCGACACCGAGCGTCGGATTCGGCGCGTCGTGTAGGTACGTTCGCTTCCCGTCGGTCACGACCGTGGCGGGGCCCTTGAGCACCAAGATCACACCCCATTGCGCGGCATACCGTTCAGCAAAGGCAACACGGCTCGCGCCATTTGGAACGACGCGGCCGGCGAGACGCGCCGCTTCGCCGTCGTGTGGCGTGAGGATCGTGTGCGGCGGCAGCTGAGCGGACCAATCCTGCGTCCGCGCCAGCGTGTTCAGTCCGTCGGCGTCGATGATCGTGGTCACATTTTTCGCGTTGCGCAGCACGGCGACGACGAACTCGTCGGTGCCAGTTGCATGCGCGAGGCCGGGACCGATCAGCAGTGCGCGGATCTTTTCGCCGAGGATCGTGGACATCTGCGCGGCGGCGCCGGTCGCGATCAGACCGGGCTGCGATTCGGCCAGGGGGAAGAACGTGATATTCGCGTCCTGCCCGCCGATCATCTCGACGATCGAACGGCCCGCGGCGAGGGTCACGACCCCCGCGCCGCAGCGAGCCGCGGCGCGACACGCCAAGAGCGGCGCACCGGGAAAGCGATGCGACCCGCCGACGACGAGGACTCGGCCGCGCGCTTCCTTTCCTGCGTCCGCGGGCAGCGGCCGCAGCACGGACCGCACGACACCCGCGTCGAGCGGGAGGGGGTCGCTCAGCGAAGGCCCACGGCGACGGCGACCGCGAGATCTTTGATGTGCGAGATGCTGACGGATAGGGGCTCTTTCAGGCCGAGAGCCTTGGCGCGCTGTTCTGCGCGGCCATGCAACGTGACGATCGGCTGCCCCATTGGCGTGCGCCGGATCTCGATCTCGCGCCAGCCGACGCCGCGAACGCCGAGGCCGAGCACCTTCGACACCGCCTCCTTCGCCGCCCAGCGCCCCGCGAGGTGCAGCACGTTGTGGCGGCAGTAGCGCTGCTCCCACTCGGTGTAGACGCGCTTCAGGAAGCGCAGGTCATGTTTCTCCAGCACTGCCTTGATCCGCGCTGTCTCGATGATGTCGATCCCGACCTCGGTCGGCGGGCCGGAGGCGATCACTCGACCGTTACGGCTTTCGCGAGATTGCGTGGCTGGTCCACATCGTTGCCGCGCTTGTCGGCGATGTGGTACGCGAGGAGCTGCAGCGGCACCACCGC
The DNA here is from genome assembly GCA_031394155.1 of Chloroflexota bacterium. Classification (GTDB taxonomy): domain Bacteria; phylum Chloroflexota; class Limnocylindria; order P2-11E; family P2-11E; genus CF-39. Next base: position 1,243 of record JANMWW010000017.1, read on the forward strand.
CAGGGCCGGCGAGATCAGCTCGTTGGTCTTGGGGATCCAGATCACCTCATCAGCGTGCTGCGCGATCTCCGTATCACCGTCGGTCGCGAGCGCGATGACGATGCCGGCGCGCGCGCGGACCTCCTGGATGTTCGAGAGCATCTTCTTGTATACAGAGTCCTTCAGCGCGATCGCGACCACGGGGAGCGACTTGTCGATGAGCGCGTTCGTCCCGTGCTTCATCTCCCCGGCCGCAGTCCCCTCCGCGTGGATGTACGAGAGCTCCTTCAGCTTGAGCGCGCCCTCGAGCGCCGTCGGGTAGTTCACGCCGCGCCCAAGGTGGAGGAAGTTCGCCGCCTCGTAGTAGCGGTACGCAAGCGCTTTCAGCTTCGGCTCCTCGCGGAGCACGGCGTCCATGAGCGTCGGGAGATGGAACGCTTCCGCGAGCAGGGCCGCCGATTCAGCGGGCGCGATCGTGCCGCGGCGCTGCGCAAGGTAGATCGCGAAGAGGTACAGGTCCACGACCATCGCGGTGTACGCCTTGGTCGACGCTACGCTGATCTCGGGGCCGGTGTGCAGGTAGATGACGTCATCAGAGATGCGCGTGGCCTCGCTGCCCACGACGTTCACGAACGTCAGCAGGCGCGCGCCGCGTTCCTTGGCCGCGTTCATCGCGGCGAGGGTGTCGGCGGTCTCGCCCGACTGCGTGACCGCGACCACGAGCTGGCCCTTCGTCACGACCGGGTCGCGGTACCGGTACTCCGATGCGATCTCAACGTCGCAGGGAATGCGCGCGAGCTTTTCGACCAGGTACTTGCCGATCATCGCCGCGTGCGATGCGGTCCCACAGGCCACGAACGTGATGCGCGGCAGCGCCTTCACGAACTCGTCGGTGAGCTTCACGTCCGAGTCGAACACCACGCGCCCCGAGGCACGATCGACGCGGCCAAGCAGCGTGTCCGAGATGGCGCGCGGTTGCTCGAAGATCTCTTTCAGCATGAAGTGCTTGTAGCCGGACTTCGCGGCGCCGATCGGATCGAGGTCGACGGTGCGCTTCTGCCGCTCCATCGCTGCGCCGCCCTCGATGCGGCGGAAGCGGACGCTGTCGGCCGTCACGATCGCGAGATCTCCGGCCTCGAGAAAGCTCATCTCACGGGTGTGCTCGAGGAGCGCGGTCATGTCGGACGCGACGAAGTTCTCCTTCTTCCCGTGCCCCACGATCACTCCACCGGCATTGCTGATGCGCGCCGCGACGATGGTTCCCGGATCGGTCGTCGAGATGAGCGCCAGCGCCGCGGCACCCTCCAGGCGCGGGAGGACCGCAAGCGCAGCGTCCTCGAGCGAGAGACCCCTCTTGAGCTCGTCCTCGAGCAGGTGAACGACCACCTCGGTGTCGGTCTCCGACGTGAACGTGTGGCCGGCCGCCACCAGCGGAGTCTTCAGCTCCTGGAAGTTCTCGATGATGCCGTTATGGATCACGGCTGTCGCTCTCGTGCAGTCGACGTGCGGGTGCGCGTTCTGCTCCGTCGGACGACCGTGCGTCGCCCAGCGCGTGTGCCCGATGCCGGTCGTGCTGAGCGAGGGGTGCGTCGCGACGACCTTCGCGAGGTTGTCGAGCTTGCCCTCGGCGCGCATGACATCGAGCGTGCCGTTCTGCTGGAGCGCAACGCCGGCTGAGTCGTAGCCGCGGTATTCGAGCCTCCGCAGCCCACCCATGAGCAGGGGCAGCGCGATGCGCGGGCCGACGTATCCGACGATGCCGCACACCCTTAGATGAGCTCCTTCTTCGCGATGTCCTCGAGCCGCTGCACCGTGCTCGACGCCACCGTCGCGTCGCGCGCCTCGACGGTGATCCGCAGAACAGGTTCCGTGCCAGATGGCCGAACGAGCACACGGCCGGTCGACGCGAGACGCGTCTCCTCCTGGCGGACCGCCTCGGCGAATGCCGGGACCGAGGCCCACTCCCCGCGGCGCGCTGCGCGGACGTTGCGGGTGTACTGAGGCCAGCGCTCCAGGTCGGCGGCCAGCTCGTGCAGCGGCGCCTTCTCGGCGTGGAGGATGTGCAGCAGCTCGAGCGCGGTGAGGATGCCATCCCCAGTGGTCGCGATCCCGCGGAAGATGACGTGCCCCGACGGCTCGCCACCGAACTGGGCGTTCTGCTTGTCCATCTCCTCCCAGACGTAGCGGTCGCCGACCTTGGTGCGAACCAGGCGCACGCCGAGAGAGGAGAGTAGCGCCTCGAGTCCCCCATTCGTCATGACGGTGCCGACGACCACCGGCGGCACCAGACGTCCCGCGCGCGCGAAGTGCCGCGCGACGAGTCCGAGCACGGTATCGCCGTCGTGGACGACGCCGCGCGCGTCGACGCTCATCACGCGATCGCCATCGCCATCGAACGCGAAGCCGATGTCCGCCTTGCGCTCGACGACCGTCTTCGCGAGCAGCTCCGGCGCGGTCGCGCCGCATCCGAGGTTGATGTTCGCGCCGTCCGGCTGGTCGAAGAGCGTGAGGACCTCTGCGCCGGCTTTCGCGAAGACGGACGGCGCGACGCGATACGTCGCGCCGTTGGCGCAATCGAGCACGATCTTCATCCCCTGCAGGGGCGGCGCGACGGTGCCGAGGAAGTCCTCGTACTCCTTCACCAGCCCGCGAGAGTCGCCGACGAGACCGATGCCACCTTCGGTCGGTCGTGAAAGTCGGTCCTCGCCGCTCATCTCACGCTCGATCTCATCCTCCGTCGCGTCGGGCAGCTTGAGGCCGGCGTGGTCGAAGAACTTGATCCCGTTGTCCGGCGCGGGGTTGTGCGACGCGCTGATCACCGCGCCGGCCACGAAGTCCTTGGTCCGCGCGAGGTACGCCAGCCCAGGCGTCGGGATGTGGCCGACCAGCCGCACGTCGATGCCCACCGAACACAACCCCGCGGCGAGCGCGCCCTCGAGCATGCGGCCGCTGCGCCGGGTGTCGCGGCCGATCACGACCGAGTGCCCGCGGCCGCCGAGCACATGCCCGGCCGCGCGCCCCAGGCGTAGCGCCAGCTCCGGCGTCAGGTCCTTGTTCGCGACACCGCGGATCCCGTCGGTGCCAAAAAGGCGAGTCATCTGGACTTTATGGTGACGGTGACCCGAAGCGGCTGCACGCCCTGCAACGTGAAGCCGGTTGGCAGGCGCACCGCGACATCGATCGTGTACGTGCCGGGACCGCGCCCTGAGGCGTCGACCGAGGCGATGACCTGATCGGACGTGAGGGTCGACAGCCCAGGCGCGGGCCCCGCGACGGTGGCCGTGACGCTGCCCGGGTCGGTGCTCGCGTCGAGGTTCGGGAGCAGATTCAAGATCTGCACCGCCGTGAAGAAAGGCCGCGTGCCCGCGAGTGGAACGACCGTCACCGTGACCGAGGCATCGGTGACGGCCATGAGATTGACGCCGTCGGGAAGCAGGAGCGCGACGCGGGTCGTACGACTTGTGTTGAGCCCGGTCACGTCGACGGCCGCCGTGTCGACGCGCCCGAGCTGAGCGATCGCGCTCTGGTCGCCCGACACCGTCACCGCGACCGGATCCGTGGCGACGTTCGAGATCCAATAGCCGTTCGCGACTGCGCCCTTCAACGTCCAGAGGACCGGCACGGTCTTCGTCGTCGCGGTGGGTAAGAGCGGGACGTTCACGACGACGACACCCGGTTCGACCTGCAGCCCGTCGATCGGAAGGCCGTTCGCGTCGACGGGGAACGCGGGCGCTGTATCGGAGATGTCGGTCGCAACATCGCCGAAGCGGACCGTCGCGAACACCGCAGCGATCTGCGCGACGGCGCTCTCGGGTCCGCTGACACGCACCTCCTTCGGCGAGACGCTCGTGAGCCCGGTCTGCGATCCCTTCGGCGGCTCGTTCGCAAGCTTCGTCTGCACCACGACCGTTCGCGACGTGATCCGCTCGAGTCGGACGGCGATCGTGGCAGGCGCGATATCGATGATATGAACGCCTTCCGTCAGCACGGTCACGACGACCTTCGCGTCACGTGGCTCGGGACGACTGGCCTCGATCCCCGCGATGTCGATAGTGGCCCGCAGATCGGCGAGCGCGACGCGATTGACCACGCCCTCGGGTCCGCTCAGCTTCACGGCGACGTCGCCGAGCTGACCGCGCAAGACGAATCCCGCCGGAACGTCGGGACGCTCGATCGGCACGCGCCCATCGAACGGCACGGTGATCGCGCGCGGCGCGGCGTTCTGCTCGTAGCCGACCCAGAAGAGCATCGCGATGACCACCGCCACGGCTTTCAGCGGGAAGTCGTGCGTGACGATGTGACGGAGATCGATGCGCCGTGGCCACACGGCGCGCGTGGCGTTGCGTGCGCTCACTGGTTAGGACGCCTTGCTGCGGAACGGCAGCGGCTGGACGCGACTGCGCAGGAGCGACGCCAAAACGCGACGAAGCCGCTCCTCGTCGAGCCCGCCGATCATCCGCCCGTTCGACGCGACGCTGATGCCCTGCGTCTCCTCGGACACGATGACCACGACCGCGTCGGTCTGCGAGCTGATCGAGAGCGCGGCGCGGTGGCGCATGCCGTAGCGGTGGGAGCGCTCCTGCGTGTCCTCGAGCGGCAGCAGGCAGGCTGCGGCGAGGATCTGCTCCCCGCGCACGATCACCGCGCCGTCGTGGAGCGGCGAGCGCGTCATGAAGATCGAGGCGAGCAGCTCCGCCGTCAGGGTGCCGTGCACCGGGACTCCGGTCTCGCTGTAGTCCTGCAATCCGGTGCTGCGCTCCACCACCACGAGGGCGCCGTGCTTTGCCTCCGAGATGAGCAGAGCCGCGCGCACCAGCTCGTCGACGACGTGGTCGACCTGTTCCTCGGGGAGCGGCGCGAGCAGCCGGTTGAGCGGGCCGAGCTGCCCGATGCGACCGAGCGCCCTTCGCAGCTCTGGCTGGAACACGACGACGACCGCGATGATCCCGAAGGCGAACAAGGCCTGCAGTACCAGCTTTGTGAGCTCGAGACGGAGGACCACAGCGAGCCCGTACACGCCGACGAGCACGAGCACGCCGAGCAGCAGCTGCACCGCGCGCGTGCCGCGGATGAGAACAAGGACGTAGTAGATGAACACCGCCACCAGGAGCAGGTCGATGACGTTGTTCCAGCTGCAGCACTGGCCGCGGAACACGAACGAGAGCTGATCGCTGATCCAGGTCGTGAGATCGGTGATCCAGGTCACTAGAACGCCTGCGCCAGCTGCTCGACCTCCGCGGCGAGGTCGGTGCGGCCTTCGAGCTTGAGCATCTCGACCAGGAGCTGCACCTTGGCCTTCGCCACGTCTTTCTTTCCAAGGCTCTTCGCGACGTCGATCAGCAGCCGCTGGGCGTCATGCGTCGCGACCCCCGCCGCGATGAGCTGAAGCAGCAGGTCGGACGCGGCATCGACGCGTCCATCCGCGATGTAGCGTCGCGCCGCTTCGAGCGCGTGCTCTGCCCCGCGCGAATCGCCGCTCGCGAGATAGCGCGCCGCGTTCGCCTCGACGGATTGCTCGTCGTGCTCCGACACCAGTGCACCAGCCTCGAGCGACGGACCGCTGTCGGTGTTCCACGGATCCGTAGCGGGTGATGGCTCGGTCGGCGAACGGCTCGTGGTACTTCCCCACGGATCCACGTTCAGCTGCGCAGTGCTGGGCGCGTCCCACGCTGACGCAGCGCTCGGCGTCGATGAGTCTTGTGGACTTGATGGCGTGCCGAACGCCGAACGAAGAAGCGCGGCGCGATCCTCGGGTGTCGTCGGCTCCATCACCGGCGCAGCGGAAAACACCGGGGCGGTCGTCGCGGCACCGGTCAGCCGCGCGACCTCTTTGATCTCAGGATTGTTCGGCAGTCGCTCGAACGCATACTCCGCTTCCGTCTTCGCACGATCCGCGTCGATGCCGCGGATCTCCTTGATGAAGCGAACGAACTCGTGCGCCGCTTCGTCGGTTTCGCCGGAGTTCAGGAACGCCGCGGCGAGTCGGCGATGAGCGCCGTGATCGTGTGGAGTGAGCGCGATCGCTTCGCGGTACAGCGCGATCGCGCTGGCGCGCTGGTCGGCCTTCGCGAGCGCGGCGCCGCCGTCGAGAAGGATGCGAAGCGCGGCGGTGCGATCTTCCTGCTCGATGAGGACCTTCGCGAGGCCGCGATAGCCACCGTCGGCCGAGGGGAACTTCTGCACCAGGTAGCGAAACTGTTCTTCCGCCTGGCGCAGCCGTCCGCCCTGAAGGCTCTTCAGGCCGGACGCGAGGGCGACCTTGTAGTTGAAGTCGGCGATGCGACTTGCCACGCGCACAGTGTGCGCCTCTGCTAGCGCTTCGTGAACTGTGGCGCCTTACGCGCGCGCTTCAGTCCCGGCTTCTTTCGCTCTTTGGCCCGCGGGTCACGCGTCAGCAAGCCCGCGGCGCGGAGGAGCTTCTTGTTCTCGATGTCGACCTGGAGGAGCGCTCGAGCGATGCCGTGCGCGATCGCGCCGACCTGGCCGGTCACGCCGCCGCCCTCCACCTTGATCATCGCGTTGAAGCGACGCACGGTGTTGGTCACGCCGAACGCGGCGGTCGCCCGTTCGACGAGCCCGTCGCGACCGAAGTACTCATCGAGCGGCTTGCCGTTCACGACGAAAGTGCCTTCGCCCGGAACGAGGCGCACGCGCGCGATCGCCGTCTTGCGACGACCGGTCCCTTGGAAATATGCGGGTGACTTCATCGCGTCGCCTCCTTCAGGGCTTGCGGCTTCTGCGCCGCGTGCGGATGATCGCCACCCGCGTAGACGTGGAGCTTGCGGATCATCTGCTCGCCGAGCCGGTTCTGTGGGAGCATCCCGCGCACCGCGCGACGGATCACTTCCTCAGGACGGCGCGCGAGCAGACCCTCGAGGGTCTCCGCGCGGAAGCCACCCGGATACCCCGAGTGCCGCACGTACATCTTGTCCTTCAGCTTGTTGCCGGTGACCTTGATCTTCGCCGCGTTCACGATGATCACGGGATCTCCGGTATCGAGGCTCGGCGTGAACGTCGCCTTGTGCTTTCCGCGAAGGATCGTGGCGACCTGCGTCGCGAGACGACCGAGCGTGGCGCCATCAGCGTCCACAACGCGCCAATCGCGCTGGACGTCGCCTATCTTCGCCGAGAAAGTCTTTTGCGTCGTCATTCGTCGTTCTCGCTTTCACCAAGATCACTGTCTCGTCCGCCGTCATTCCGTGCGCGTTGTATCGGTCCGCCATAACTCACATCGATCAGGCACAACCCCTGCGCCGCTGCGCTCGGGCCGGCCTGGGCTCGATCGCGTGACTTCAAGATCTCCTCGAAGCGATCCGTCGAGATCTTCCCGCCGCCCACCCAGAGGAGCGTACCCACGATCCCGCGGACCATTCCGCGGAGGAACGCGTTCGCTTCGATCTCGAATCGCAGGACCTCGTCCCGCGCCGTCCAGACCGCGCGCCGCACGCTCCGCTCACCGGACATGCCCGCCGCGAACGCCGCGTAGTCGTGGGTCCCCACGAGCCTCTCCGCCGCGTCCTGCATCGCCGAGACGTCGAGCGCCTCAGGGAGCCAGTGCTCCCTCCGCCGCTCGAGCGGATCGCGCGTCGGACCTGTCCGGATCCGGTATTCATATGTGCGTCCCGCCGCCGAGAACCGGGAGTGGAAGGTCTCCCCCGCCGGCTCGAGCGCCGAGATCGCGATGTCCTCGGGGAGAAGGGCGTTGACCCCTCTCGCCATCGTGCTTCCGTCCAGCTCGCTTGCCGTCCGGAAGTCGATCACCTGTCCTGTCGCGTGTACCCCCGCATCGGTGCGGCCCGCTCCGGTGATGCGCACCGGCTCGGCGCAGATCTGCGAGAGCACACGCTCGAGCTCGCCCTGCACGGTCGGCGCATTCGTCTGAATCTGGAACCCTGCGTACCCGGTCCCGTCATAAGACACACGCGCCTTCCAGTGCCGTGTCCCGCCCGCTAGTCCTCCTCCGACCGCGACTTGGCGCGAGCCGCCGGCTTGTCGCTTGCGGTCTTCGGAGCAGCGGACTTCTTGGCAGTGGTCTTGGTCGGCCGGAGGGTCTTTGTCTTGGCCTCGGCCTTCTCCTCCGCGGGCTTTGCGGCACCGCGGCGCGGGAGGCCCAGGCGACGGCGTGGCTTGGCTTCGGCGTCAGCCGCCTTGGTCTCGTCGACGCCCGGCATGAGCTCCACCAGCATCAGCGGCGAGTTGTCGCCGACGCGGTTCGGTAGACGGGTGGACCGCAGGTAGCCCGAGGTGCGGTCGGGGTAGCGCTTCGCCAGGTCGACGAAGAGCTTCTCGACGATGACCGGTTCATCGATCCAGGCGTTTGCCCGGCGCCGTGCCTCGAGCGAGCCGTCCTTGCCCAGGTTGATCATGCGATCCACGAATCCGCGGATCTCCTTGCCCTTCGCCTGGGTAGTCTTCACGCGCTCGTAGCGCAGAACGGAGGTTGTCAGGTTGCGCAGCATCGCCGTGCGAAGCGAGCGCTTCCGGCCGAACTTCCGCTGATGGATCTGATGGGGCATCGGCTATTCGTCCGTCCGTGCGGGCTGCGGTCCGCCGAGCTGCTCTTCCTCGTCCGAAGCGCCGCTCTCGTCCTCGATCGTGTCCGCGGCGTCGATGGACTCGTCGCCGGTGGACTCATCCACCGCTGACTCGTCACGTACCGGCATCTCGATGAGACCGCGCGCCGCGAGGCGCTCCTTGATCTCGTCGAGCGACTTCTTGCCGAAGTTGCGCATGCGCAGCAGCTCTTCGTCCGGGGTCTGGAGCAGCTGCCCGACCTTCGTGATCCCATGCCGCTTCAGCGAGTTGAACGCGCGCTGCGGCAGGTCGAGATCCTCGATCGGCATGTCGGCGATGGCCGACGGCACGCTCGAGCCGTTCGCGCGCTCGGGCTGCGCGATCGCGGCCTGCGAGCGCGTGAGACCCGCGAAGAGCGCGAACTGATCCATGAGCGTCTTGGACGCTTCGGCGATCGCCTCGTCCGGCGTCTTCGTCGCGTCGGTCCAGACCTCGAGGATGAGACGGTCGTAGTTCGTGACCTGGCCGACGCGCGTGCTCTCGACCGCGAAGTTCACCTTGCGGACGGGGCTGAAGAGCGCGTCGATCGGGATCACGCCGATGGGGAGACCCTCACGCCGCTCAGCGGAGTGGAAGCCCTTGCCCTTCTCGACCGTGAGCTCCATCCAGAGCGAAGCTTCGGGCTCGAGCGTGGCGATCTGGACCTCGGGGTTGACGAGCTCGACCTCGGAGGTCGTGGTGATATCGCCGGCCGTCGCGGGACCCGGGCCTTCCTTCTCCAGGGTGAGGGTGACCGGTTCGTTCGCGAACGAGCGCAGGCGGACGTTCTTGAGGTTGAGGACGATCTGAACGACGTCTTCCTTGACGCCCGGGATCGTCGAGAACTCGTGCGCGACGCCGCGCACGCGGGCGGACGTGATCGCCGCTCCCTCTAGCGAGGACAGCAGCACGCGACGCAGCGAGTTGCCGAGCGTCGTGCCGTATCCCGGTGGCAGCGGCTCGCACGCGAACTTCGCGTAGCGGTCGTCGCCTTCGATGCGCTCGATCTTGGGGTACTCGAGTTCAACGAGTGTCATCGGTTTGTTCCTTCCTGCCGGCTAACGTGAATAGTGCTCAACGATGAGCTGCGTGTTGAGCTGCGCTTCGATCTGGTCGCGGGTCGGCAGCGCGAGAATGCGCGCCGTGAATGCCTCGGGGTCGGTCTCGAGCCAGCCGGGGCGCGTCTGGGTCTTGGCCCAGATCACGGCCTCCTTGAAGTACGTCGAGCCGCGGCTCGATTCCTTCACGGCGACGCTGTCGCCAGCATTGATCTCGAAGCTCGGTGTCTTGGTCATCTTCCCGTTCACGGTGATGTGGCCGTGAGAGACGAGCTGACGTGCCTGCGAGCGCGACTTCGCGAACCCCGCGCGGTAGATGGTGTTGTCGAGGCGTCGCTCGAGGTTCTGGAGCAGGACCTCACCGGTCGCGCCCTTCACCTCGGCCGCATCCTCGAACGAATTCTTCATCTGACGCTCGAGGACGCCATAGATGCGGCGCATCTTCTGCTTCTCGCGAAGCTGGAGCGCGAAGTCGGAGACCTTGCGACGGCGCTGCTGGTGCATGCCGGGCGGAGAGCTGCGCTTCTCGAAGGTGCACTTGGTCATGCACTTCTCGCCCTTGAGGAAGAGCTTCATGCCCTCACGGCGGCAGAGTCGGCAAACGGGGCCGGTGTATCGCGCCAAGTTCTCGCTCCTCCTAGACCCGGCGCCGCTTTGGTGGGCGGCAGCCGTTGTGCGGGATGGGTGTGACGTCGGTGATGGCCGTCACCGCGAGGCCCGTGGCCTCGAGGGCGCGGATCGCGGCCTCGCGGCCGGCACCCGGACCGCGCACGAAGACCTCGACGACCTTCATGCCGCCGTCGAGCGCCTTGCGCGCCGCGTTCTCAGCGGCGACCTGCGCCGCGTACGGAGTGCTCTTGCGCGAGCCCTTCCAACCGGCCGCGCCGGCGGACGACCACGCGATGACGTTCCCGGCCGGGTCGGCGATGGACACGATCGTGTTGTTGAAGGTGGCCTTCACGTGCACGGTGCCGCGCGGCACCACACGGCGCTCGCGCTTCTTGCGCTTCGCTTCGGGCTTGCCCTCGGCGTCGGCTTCCTTTTTCTCCGGGACCGGTCCTTCTGTCACTTTCCCCAGCTTTCCTTGCTTACGTCTTCGACGCCGACTTCTTCTTGCCGGCCACGGTCTTGCGCGGACCCTTGCGCGTCCGTGCGTTGGTGCGGGTGCGCTGCCCGCGGACCGGAAGTCCCTTGCGATGCCTGAGCCCGCGGTAGCTGCCGATCTCCTGGAGCCGCTTGATGTTCATCGCGACCTCGCGACGGAGATCGCCTTCGACGGTGAATCCGCGGTCGATGATCTCGCGGATCTTCGCGACCTGCGGCTCGGTGAGGTCACGTACGCGGATCGCCCCGTCGACCCGCGCCTGCTCGAGCACCTGGCGCGAGGTTGTCGCACCGATGCCGAAGATGTAGCGAAGAGACACGTCAACGCGTTTCTCGCGCGGGACATCGACGCCAGCGATACGTGCCATCTTCTCTCCCTACAGCGCCTGCGCCAGCAGGCGCACGTACGAATGACTACGAGTGCAACGAGTAGTCATGACTATCCCTGCCGCTGCTTGTGCTTCGGCTCGGAGCAGATCACGCGGATCGTGCCCTCGCGCCGGATGATCCGGCACTTATCGCAGCGCTTCTTGACGGACGCCTGGACTTTCATCGTTGCTAGTACCTCACCCTTCGCGTGATGCGGCCGCGCTTCAAGTCATACGGACTCAGCTCGACCAACACCTTGTCCCCTGGAACGACGCGAATGAAGTTCATCCGCATCTTTCCCGAAATGTGCGCCAGCACCGAGTGCCCGTTCTGGAGATCGACTTTGAACATGGCGTTGGGGAGAGCTTCCGCGACGGTGCCCTCCACCTCGATCACATCCTTCTTGTTCGAC
>JANMWW010000024.1:0-2303 GCA_031394155.1 Chloroflexota bacterium
GTTCAGGACGAGCGTGGGTGGCTCCGGCTCGCGAGTTAGAAGGAGCGATCTCGTAAGCCACCGGCTCCGTTCTTCCGGGAAAATTGCGGATCCGCGACCCGCTAGCACGACCGGCCGCCCGCTCCGTCCATTCAAAGGCCGAGGTGCTAACTAGATGCGCTCGCCCTCCCGGGCCGGCACCTCGCTTGCGGCTTGCACGACGACGCCCGTCTGCGGCGACTCGTTCACCACGAGTCGGAACACATCGGGGCGGTTGTAATGGCCGACGACGTCGAAGTCGAATCGTGCTCGCGTGAGCTCGTCCCGCTCGAGATCGGCTGTGAGGATCCCTTCTGCGTCGTACAGCGGTCCGGCGAGCACGTCGCCGAGCGGACCGATGATCGCGCTGCCGCCACGGCACAGGATCTCCGGGCCGTCGGGGAGTGGCTCCCAGTCGGCTGGCCACGGCGAGCGCGTGACGAACTGATTCGCGGCGAGCACGAAGCAGCGCCCCTCGCAGGCGATATGGCGGAGCGTCGCCTGCCACGAGTCACGCGCGTCGGCAGTCGGCGCAAGGTAGATCTCGACGCCCTTGCCGTACATGGCCATCCGCGCGAGCGGCATGTAGTTCTCCCAGCAGATGAGACCGCCGATCGTGCCCAGCTCCGTGCGGAACGCGCTGAGCGTGCTGCCGTCCCCCTCGCCCCAGATCACGCGCTCGGCGGCCGTCGGCTTCAGCTTGCGATGTATGCCCAAGATCGCGCCGTCGGGGCCGAAGTAGAGGAGCGTGCAGTAGAGCGTTGCGCCCTTCTCGGGACGCGCGCGCTCGATGACACCGATCGCGAGGTACACGCCGTGCCGCCGTGCCGCCGCGCCGAGGGCCTCGGTCGCGGGTCCGGGGACATCGACGGCCTGGTCCCAGTAGCGCTGATACGCCAAGCGCCCGGCCGCGGTGCGGCGGCCGATGACGGTGCCGAACGACAGCTCACGCGGATAGGCGGGGACGAAGGCTTCGGGGAAGAGCACGAGACGCGCGCCACCTGTGGCCGCTTCGTCCGTGAGGCGCACGGCCTTCGCGACCGTCGCATCACGATCGAGCAGGACTGGCGAGGCCTGGACGACCGCGACGCGCACGCTCGTCATGGGGTCATCGTAGTCGGCGGGGCTCAAGCATGCGGAAGTGGTAACAGCTCGGCTGGTTCAAGACGAGCGCGGGTGGCTCCGGCTGGCCGGTTAGCGAGAGGTGCGGTGGAGTTCGTGACCTAACCTTTCGCGCACCGACGCTTCGGCTGAGGGGAGGGCAAGGAATGAACAGCGCTGGGACTGGGGCATACGTTCTGCGACCTGGTGGAGGAAGATCGATCGATCTCGGTGGATTTCGCATGTCCGTCAAGGCGGCCGGCGGCGAAGGCCGAGGAAGCTTTTCGCTCCTGGAAGCCGATGAGCCCGCGGGATTCGGTCCCCCGCTGCATATCCATCACGACGCCGCAGCGGCCTTCTACGTCTTGGACGGTGAATACATCATCTTCATCGAGGGCCGCGAGTTCCGGTGCCCGTCCGGCTCATTCATCTTCATCCCAGCGGGAATCCTGCACGGCTTCAGGGTCGGCGCCGTCGCGAGCAGAAAGCTGAACCTATACACACCGGCCGCGATGGTCGGGTACTTCGATGAACTGGCTGCGGCCACAAAGACGGGCGACGTCGATCCAGCGGCGTTGGCCGAGATCGCTCTCCGCTACTCAATGGAGGTCATCGGGCCCGTCCCCAAGGGCTACGTCTAACCCATCCGGATCTGCAGCAGCCACGGGCATATCGGAGCGGAAGACGGGACTCTTCCCTTCTGTCGCCGCAGATTTCGTGATGCCGATTCTGGTTCGTTCGAGCAGCGATAACTGCCCGTATCCAGAGCCGCTGGCGATAGTCGGCGCCCGGGCCGGCTAGGGCGCGAGGCGTCACTTGCGCGGCCCCATCTGCCGACAACGTGACGCGCAGAGGCTTTCGGAGGGCAGTGCGCCGATGCGCCTGCCGGAGCGCCGCCTCTCCTCCGCGCCGAAGGCAGGACCGCTTCGCAAGGCCGCGCATAATCCGGCGGACCGCGAAGAGGGTGGGTGCGGTACCGACAGACGGCTTGTGAAAAACGAACAGAAGGAAGGCACCAACGTGGCACAGAGTGCGACCGACCGATTGGCTGAAGGTTTGCGGGACGCGATCATGGTCGAGCGTCGGATCGAGGAGCGGGCCGCGCAGGCCCTTGCGGCGACCACGAAGAGCGACGAACTTCGTCCACTCCTCGAAGAGGTCGGCGCGCAGACGCGAGGGTATCG
>JANMWW010000025.1:0-4503 GCA_031394155.1 Chloroflexota bacterium
TCCCGGCGTTCTTCTTCGGACTCGCGGGCGGCGGGGAGTGGGACGCGCTCCTGCGTTGGCTGAACGCGGTGCCGTTCGGCGTGAGCGATCCCGTGTTCGGGAAGGACATCGGCTTCTACTTCTTCACGCTCCCGATCCTCGATTTCCTCCGCGGCTGGGGCATCACCGCCGTGCTCGCCATCGCGATCGGCGTCGTCCTCATCTACGCCACGCGCGGGCTTGTCGGCGTCGCGACCGACTCCGTTGCGCGCTCGGATCTTGGCGTGGCCGGACGGACGGCCCTCGCGCTCGCGCGGCCGGCGCGCGCGCATCTCTCGGTGCTCGGCGGGATGTTCCTGCTACTCATCGCGTTCGGGTACGTGCTCGACCAGTACGACCTGCTGTTCCGACAGGAGGCCGTCCTGAGCGGCGCGGGCTACACCAGCATCAACGCGCGGCTCCCCGCGCTCACGATCCTCTCGGTCATCGTCGGGATCGCCGCGCTCGCGTGCTTCGCGAACGCATTCGCGCGGACGCTCTGGGTCCTGGGCGGCGCGATCGCGGTGTGGTTCGTCGCCAGCATCCTCGTGCTCGGCGTGTATCCGGGGATCATCCAGAACTTCATCGTCAATCCCGATCAGCTGAACCGCGAGAAGCCGTACCTGCAGCGCAACATCGAGGCGACGCGTGCCGCGTACCGCTTGGATAACGTCGAGGAGTCGCTCTTCAACGTGGGCGACACGCCGACGGCCGCCGAGGCGCGGCGCGATCTGGCGGATACCGAAGCGCTCCGCCTCTGGGACTACCGCCCGCTGCTTTCGGCGTTCGACACGCTCCAGGCCCTTCGCCAGTACTACACATTCACCGACGTGGACGTGGACCGTTATCAGATCGGCGGGCGCGAAGTGCCGGTGATGCTGTCGGCCCGCGAGCTCTCGGCGTCGCGGTTGCCGCAGGCGACCTGGGTGAACCGCCACCTCGTCTTCACCCACGGCTACGGCGCGGTGCTCACGCCCGTCGGCGGGGTCGCCGCCGAGGGCCGCCCCGAGATGCTCGTGAAGGACATCCCGGTGCAGGGCGAGCCGAAGATCGACCAGCCGCGCATCTACTACGGCGAGCAGACCACCGACTACGTGATCGTCGACTCGCTTCAGGACGAGTTCGACTACGCGCAGGAGGGCGGCGACGCGCGCACGCGCTTCACCGGCGGCGGTGGCGTTGGGATCGGTGGCCTGTGGGACCGCTTCCTGTTCGCGCTGCGCTTCGGCGACTCCAACCTGCTCGTCACGAACCAGGTCTCCTCTCAGAGCCGCGTGCTGTTCCACCGCAACATCGTCGAGCGGGAGAAGCTCATCGCGCCGTTCCTCTCGTACGACCCCGATCCGTACCTGGTCATCGCCGATGGGCAGATGTACTGGATCAACGATGCCTACACGACCGGAGACCACTATCCCTACAGCGAGCGCTATGAGGCGCTGCTCTCCGGATCGACGACGATCGCGCGCGGCGACTTCAACTACATCCGCAACAGCGTGAAGGTCGTCCAGAACGCCTACGACGGGTCGATCTCCTTCTACGTCGCCGACGAGACGGACCCGGTGGTCAAGAACCTGCGCGCGATCTACCCGACGCTCTTCAAGTCGATCGCGCAGATGCCCGAGAGCCTGAAGGCGCATCTCCGCTACCCCGAGGCGATCTTCAACATCCAGACGCAGGTGTTCTCGCTGTATCACATGACCGACCCCGAGGAGTTCTACAACCGCGTCGACGCATGGCGCATCGCGAACGAGCTGCAGTTCCAGGGCTCGCAGAAGCAGCCGGTCGAGCCGTACTACGTGACGACGCTTCTGCCCGGCGCGGGGAAGCGGGAGTTCGTCCTGTTCGTACCGATGACGCCCGCCGGCGGCGAGCGCGACAACATGGTCGCCTGGATCGCGGGCCGCGCCGACGCCCCCGACTACGGCAAGCTGCGCGTCCTGCGATTCCCGAAGGACCGCACGATCTTCGGACCGTTGCAGGTCGAGGGTCGCATCGACAACGACGCGACCATCCGGCAGCAGCTCACGCTGTTGTGCCCATCGGGGAGCGGCACGACGTGCATCCGCGGCAACCTGCTGGTGCTGCCGGTCGGCAGCTCGTTCATCTACATCAAGCCGCTCTTCATCCAGGCGACGCAGGGAAAGATCCCGGAGCTGCAGCGGATCATCCTCGCGACGCAGGACAAGGTCGTGATGGCCGAGACGTTCGGCAAGGCGCTCGACGCGCTGTTCACCGGGACGACCACACCGACACCGACGCCGACCCCCACGCCGACACCGACGCCATCGCCGGTCGGAAGTCCCGGCCCGAGCCGGTCGCCTGGTGGTCCATCGGGTGCGCCGACCGCGACGCCTTCGCCTGGGCCATCGCAGAGCGTCGCGGACCTGGTGCGCTCGGCCACGCAGCACTACGACGCGGCACAGGCCGCGCTGAAGAGCGGAGACTTCGCCGAATACGGGCGGCAGATCGCGCTCCTGCAGGACGACCTCGCCAAGCTCCGTGCAGCGACAGGCCAATAGCGCCGGCACGCTGACCCTCGCGGCCCTCGCGGTCGCGCTCTTCTGGTCCGTCGAGGGCATCGACGTGAACGAGCCGCAGGTCGAGCGCGTCGTCATCCTCGTCGCGACCATCACGCTCGGCTGGTTCGCGCTCCGCGGGTCGAGACTCGCGCCAGGTCTCGCCGGCTACCTCGCGATCCTCGTCGCGATCTCCGAGCGTCTCCGGCGCGAACCGCTCATCGACGGCAGTGACGTGCTGCGAGCGACCGGCGAGGCGCTGACGATCGTGTCGCGGGGCGGCAATCCGTATTCGACGTGTCTGCAGTCGACGGTCCCGACGTGCTCGCCGTTCGTCTATCCGCCCGGCGAGCTCGCCTGGTACGCGGTACCGCAGTGGCTGTTCAACGATCTCTTGCGGGTCGACTCGTGGGCCGGCGTGCTGATCGTCGTCGCGATCGTGATCGCCGGCGTGCGTCTGGGCTTCGACACGGTCGCGCTGCCGGCGATGCTGTACGCCGCGTGGGGCGTCGCCGGCTATCGCGCGATCGACGGATCGAACGACGTATCGGCCTCGGCGCTCGTGGTCTTCGCGTGCGTCGCGCTCGTATTCGCGACCGGTCCTGGCGCCACGCCCACCGCGCGTTCATCCAAGGTGGCCTTTCTCCTCTCGGCCGTCCTCTTTGGTTGGGCGATCGCCTTCAAGCAGTTCTCGCTGCTCATCCTCCCGCCGGTCGTGCGCTATCTCGCGATCAGCGGAGAGCGGTGGCGCCGCTACGCACTCGTCGCGCTCGGCGTGACCACCGCGTTCGTCCTGCCGTTCTTCATCCGCGATCCGGTCGCGTTCGTGAACGACCAGTTCGGCGCGCTGGCGTTCCATCAGGAGATCTGGGGAACGAACATCTTGAACACGCTGAAGCGCTTCGGCGATCCGGAGCCGCTCATCCCGCTATTCACCGCGATCGAGCTCTTCGGCACGCTCGCGCTCGTCGCGCTGCTCGCGTCGCGCTGGCGACCGCCCTCGCTCGGT
The DNA here is from genome assembly GCA_031394155.1 of Chloroflexota bacterium. Classification (GTDB taxonomy): domain Bacteria; phylum Chloroflexota; class Limnocylindria; order P2-11E; family P2-11E; genus CF-39. Next base: position 3,544 of record JANMWW010000025.1, read on the forward strand.
GCCGCGGTGCTCGCGGGCTCGGGGATCGTGATGTTCGCGTTGCTCTTCGCGAAGTGGACGACCCAGCCCTACTACGCGTACGTCGGCGGGATCGTGGCGGTCGGCCTGGCGCTGCTCACCGCCATTCATCAAGCGCCATCCGGTCCCAACAGCAGGTCCCACATCGACGATGAGGCTTGATTCCTTACCTTATGCTAGGTAAGGAAATCGCAAAGGTAAGGAGATCGTGGTGGCCAAGGTGATGAGCGCGTCACGGCCCGCGGCGGACGCGACGCTGACCAGCAAGGGCCAGCTGACCGTACCGGCGAGCATCCGCGACGCGATGGGCATCAAGACCGGGGACAAGCTGCGCTTCACGCCAACCGCTGCCGAGGGCTACCTCGTGACGCCGGTGCGGCGCGGCAACCTCCTCGATCTCGCAGGCATATACGCAGAGGCCGGCAAACGGGTTGGCAATCTCAGCATTACGGAGATGCGGCGGCGCGCGGCGCTCGGACGCGCGAAACAACTGAAGATCCGGCCGTAGACAGTGCCCGTTGGGATCATCGTCGATACGAACGTCGTCATACGGTTCTTGATGAAGACGCCGGCCGATCAATACCAACGTGCACTGGCCTTGATGGAAAGAGCAAATGCTGGCGAGGTTGACCTGCGTCTATCCGCGGCGGTCGTCGCCGAGGTCGCGGCGGTGCTGCACCATCTATTCAAGCGACCTCAAGACGATGTCGCCGACACGCTGCTGGAGCTCGTGAGCGCGCGCGGCGTGATCGTCGAGGAAGAGGACATCGTCCGAGAGTCGCTGGAGCACTCACGCGAATTACGAGACATCGACTTCATCGACGCCTACGTCGCGGTCAAGGCGCGCGCCGAGGGTCTTCCAGTCGCGAGCTTCGACAAGAACCTTCACAAGCGCCTCGGCACGAGCGTCTTCCCGCTCTAGAGCTGCGCCGGTCAGCCCGC
>JANMWW010000033.1:0-3802 GCA_031394155.1 Chloroflexota bacterium
GCGAGCGCACCCGTGAGCGTCTGCGGGACGTTGCGTCCGGTCTTGGCCGAGACGAGGTGGTGCTTGATCCACGGCACGAAGTGGAATTCGCGCGCGAGCTCCGCCTCGACGTTCGCGGTCATCTCCGTGCCACGGTCTACCACGTCCCACTTGTTCACCGCCAGGGTCAAACCGACCTGAGCCTCGAGCGCGTATCCGGCGATGTGCACGTCCTGGGCGGTGATGCCCTCCGTCGCGTCGGTCATGAGGATGGCCACGTCCGCCCGTTCGAGCGCGTGCGCTGTGCGCATGAGGGCGTACTTCTCGATACCTACCTCGATCCGTCCGCGGCGGCGGATGCCGGCCGTGTCGACGAGGACCACGCGGCGCCCGTTGAATTCGACCAGGCTGTCGACACTGTCGCGCGTCGTGCCCGGGATCTCGCTCACGACCGCGCGCTCGGAGCCGACGAGCGCGTTGAGGAAGCTGGACTTGCCGACGTTCGGCCGTCCGACGATCGCGACGCGCGGATCCGCGGACTCCTCTTCCTCCGGCGTGGCGGGTAGGCGCTCGATGACCTTGTCTAGGAGGTCGCCCGTACCGATGCCTTGGATCGCTGAGACCGTAAGCACCTCCCCCAGGCCGAGCTCGTAGAACTCCGCTGCTTGCGCCTCGCCTCGCCACGAATCGGCCTTGTTCGCGACGAGAAGCACGGGCTTGCCGCTCCGTCGCAGAAGATCCGCGACGTCGTGCTCGACCGGCAGGATCCCGGCCTGCGCGTCGAGGACGTACATGACGACGTCTGCCTCCTCGATCGCCGCCTCGGCCTGGCGGCGGACCGCCGCTTCGATCTCCCCCAGCTTGGGATCGTCGAGGCCACCCGTGTCGATAAGCGAGAACTCCCGCCCTCGCCATTCGGCGGTCGCATAGATGCGGTCTCTCGTTGTTCCGGGGATGTCCTCGACGATCGCGATGCGCTCGCCGACAAGGCGGTTGAACAAGGTGGACTTGCCAACGTTCGGCCGTCCGACGATCGCGACCATGGGCCTCGCCATCAGGCGGTCAGGCCGGGATCGGGTCTACTGAGCCGAGCGCCTCGATCCGCTCCTTCACTTCCAGAAGGGTGTCCATCGGCGTAGAGCATCCGCCGATGAGGCCGATGCGATCCTGACCGCGGATCCACGCCCTCTCGATCTCGCTCGCGGACTCGATGTGATACGCCTCGCGCCCCTGCATCTTCGCGAGGTTCACGAGCTCGCGCGTGTTCGCGGAATTCTTGCCCCCAACGACGACGATCGTCTTCACCTGCTCCGCGAGCTCGGTCGCCGCGATCTGACGCTTGATCGTGACCGGGCAGACAGTGTTGTAGACCTTCATCTCCTGCGAGATCGTCGCCACGTGCGCGACGAGCGCGGTGAAGAGCCATGGCGGCTGCGTCGATTGCGACACGACACCGGCGCGCTTCATCTTCGGCAGCTTCTTCCACTGCTCCTCGGTCTCGACGATCACGTAGTTGTCGCCCGCGTACGCCTTGAGCCCGATGACCTCAGGGTGATCCGGCGTGCCGAGCAGGACGACCGTGTAGCCCTCGTCGGCCAGCTGCTTGGTGAAGCGCTGCGCGCGCAGCACGAGCGAGCAGGTCGCGTCGATGCACTCGAGCCCGCGCGCCTCGATGTCCGCGCGGACCTGCGGCGGAACGCCGTGAGCGCGGATGACGACGATGCCGTCGGCAGCGTCGGAGGGATCCTTGATGACCTTCACGCCTCGCGCGGACAGGCGCTCGCTGATCTTGGGGTTATGGACGACCTGCCCGAGGTTGTACACGGCCTTGCCGGTCTCGGCGGCGGCCTCGGTCAACTCGACCGCCTTTTTCACCCCGAAGCAGAACCCGTTCTCACGCGCGAGGAGGACTTCCATCCACCTCAGTCTAGGTGCTCGGCGCGACCTCTTTGGGCATACCTCCGGCGTACACACCGCGCATCTGGAGCGGAAGGGTTTCGGCGATCCGAAGCATGATCGCGTCAGCCGTGGCCTGGCGGTCGCGCCGAACGTCGGGCGGCAGGTCCGAGAGACGGAAGGGCTTCCCGAAGCTCAACGTCACGTCCGTCTTGTGGATCGGACGCAAGCGGGCGCTCGGCGTACCCATGATCCCGCACGGCACGATGAGGGCGTCGGCCTTATCGGCGAGGAGCGAGATGCCCGGCCGCCCGCGAAGGAGCGCGCTGGTCTTGCTGCGATGGCCCTCGGGAAATACGCCGAGCGGAAGCCCCTTCGCGAGGACGACCAGCGCCAGCGTGATCGCGCGGCGATCGCTCTCGCCGCGTCGGATTCCGAAGTTCCCGATGCCGCGCAGCAGGAACCCGAGGAAGACGTAATCGAAGACCTCGGTCTTCGCCATCCAGCGGATCGGGGTGCGCAGCGCGAGCGACACGATGGGTGGGTCCTTCCAGCTGGTGTGATTCGCGACCACGATGTACGCGCCCGATGTGGGGACGTTCTCGCGGCCGTTGACCTCGACGCCCACAAACGAGAAGACCACGAAGCGTACGAGGGGAGCGAGGAGGCGCCAGAGCCAGAGGTCGCTGACGGGCGCCGTCGGCGCCTTCGCGAAGAGTCGCTCGATCACGTCGCCGTGATGATCGCGAGCACCTTGTCAAGAGCCTGACCGACGGAGAGGCCATCCGTCTGGATCACGATCGCATCGTCCGCCGCCTTCATCGGTGCGATCGCGCGCTGGCTGTCGAGCTCGTCGCGACGAAGGATCTCCTGCAAAAGCTCCTGTCGTGGGCGCACCTGGCCGCGCGCACGCAGCTCCTCCTCACGCCGCTTCGCGCGTTCCGCCGCGGACGCGGTCAGATAGATCTTTCGATCCGCGTCCGGGAGCACGACTGTGCCGATGTCTCGCCCGACCATCACCAGACGGCCGCGTTGCGCGAGCGTGCGCTGCTGCTCGACCATCGTTTCACGTACCGCGGGTATGCGCGCGACCTGCGACACGATGCGGTCGATGTCCGCCTCGCGGATCGCCCAGGTGACGTCGTCGCCGTCGAGTAGGACCGTGTACGCGCGGCCGTCGCGCTTCGTCGGCGGTCCGATCAGGATGCGGACCTCACGTGCGAGCGTCGCGAGAGGTTCGGCATCGTCCGGGTCGATCCCACGGCGCTTGGCCGCGAGCGCGACCGCGCGGTACATCGCGCCCGTGTCCAGGAACAGATAGCCGAGTCGCTCGGCGACGAGCGCGCCGATCGTGCTCTTCCCCGCACCGGCTGGCCCGTCGATCGCGATCGTGCGCGGCGTCATCGTGGCGCGATCTTCGCGCGCACCGGCCCGCGCGAGGTGCCGTACTGCGGCGGCGGCCGACGTCCGAATCGCTGTGGCCCGCGCGCCGGCGGACGACGCGGACCCGCGGGCCCCGCGCCGCGACGAACGGCTGGACGCGTGAGCGATGGGAGGCGTCGCGTCGGCGCACGGTCCGCTGATGGCGGACGACGACCTGGCGCGGTGGGACGACCGGCCGGCGCGGGACGCCGAGAAAGCATCGCGGACGTGCCACGCGAAGACGAGGACGACAAAGAAGGACGTCGAGGAGACTGCGCGGGTCGGCCCGACGTGGAACGCGGCGGACGCGGCGATGCCGACCGCGGCGGACCTGAGAACGATGTCGACCGCGCGGGTCGAGCAGGACGAGAACCTTGAGTCGGACGCGGCACCGCGCGTACCGCTCCGCGGCTCCGGGTCAGCACGCGGCCCCTTGGGGGCGCGGGTTTGGGGGCCGGGGCCGACGTCGCGCGACTCGGTGGCGCCAGCGGCACGGCGATAGCGC
>JANMWW010000062.1:0-8205 GCA_031394155.1 Chloroflexota bacterium
GCATGCGCTTGTGAGACGCCCGCGCGGCTGCGCCCCGCTGTGGCATTTTGGAAAGAAGGTTTGGAATGATGCTGAAGTTGAATCGCGGTCTGGCCCTGTTGACGTTGGTTGTTGTCGCCTGCGGTTCGCCGGCCGCCAGCAGCGCGTCGTCCTCGTCGACGGTGACCGTCTCACCCACACTGCCGGCGGCGACCGCCTCGCCCGTACCCTCGCCGACGCAAACGCCGAGCGCCACGGCAGTCGGCTTCGCGCTTCCGGTCGGGTGCTCGTTCGCGGGCGCGCCAGTTGTCAGCACAGGCGGCAGCCAGTGGAAGTTTGATTGTGGCAGCGCCGCGAACGACAACGCTCGTGGCACCCTTGCTCCCGCCTTCGCTGCGCAGGCGTGGACTAGCTGCGGCGTCGGCCTGGGCAATGGCACGTGGATGAAGGGCGACCTACGGCTCATCGTGTCTGAGGGCTCAGGCGGACCCGCACCAGCCGGACTTCCGACGCTCACGCAACCGGTTCCGGGTGTCCACACGGCGTGCGGATAATCGATCTCCTGTTCCGTCGCGTCGTGCTAGTCAACATGCGGCGCGTTCTTATGCTGGGATCGATGCGGGTTCCGAGAGGATGCGCTGCGATCGCGTTGGGGATGGCGGTCGGCATAGGGTGTTCGACATCGCCGACGCCAACGAGCGCTGCGCCGTCAGCGTCGCGTCAACCACCGGTCGCCGCGACCAGCACGTCGGCGACGGCCAAACCACTCGGTGGTCCGGGATGCTCGCCGGAGTCGCCGTGGGTAGATGGCAACCTCGGCCCAGACCGAATCGGCACGGTGAGACCCGCGAGCGTGACGCTCTTCGCGAGAATGCCCGATCCGGTCCACGTCGGTGTGGGCGAGAAACTGATCTGGCGGATGGGCGGAACGGGACCGCTGTCCATGTACGCGGAGCACACCGACGGGACGCGCGTTGCGCCGGTTAGCTATGGGCCCCATAGCGGATCGACCTGGAACCGGCCGGGAGACGAGTGGGGCAGCGAATTTCTGTTGCCGCGCCCAGGTTGCTGGCGATTCCACTTGGCGCGGACGGATGCCGAAGGCGATGTTTGGATACTTGTGTCCGTCTGACCTGCCCAGGGTCGGCAACTGCGGCGGCGCGGCACCTCGCGTACGACGGCAGCCGTCATCGAGAGTCGCGCGTCCTTTACGCCTGAGGGACGATGCGCGCGAGACCTCTCCACAGATCGACCTCGCCGAGTCCGGCCGATCCGAGCGTCAGCGAGATCTCGCCCGTGTGATACGCGTCGTGGGTGAGGATCCGGTACAGCACTGACTGCCGCGTATGCAGCTGCACTTCGTCTCCGCGCACGCGGCGCGCCTCCAGACCGAGCGACTCGGGCGTCCACGTCGCGAGGCAGTGTTCGACGATCTTCCAGGTGGACTCGAGCGCGTGCACGAGCTCATCAGCGCGGCGCGGGTGATCGAGCTCGTCCTCCCAGCCGCTCTCGAAGATCGCTTCGGTGAACGGTGTCGTTTCGAGGCCGGGTTCGCCGAACACGACGCACAGCCACATCGCGCGTGCGCCCGCGATGTGCGAGACACTGCCCCAGATCGGCCAGGCCGCCGAGCCGACTGGCAGCGCGAGCTGGTCCGCGCTCAGTGGGCTGATCGCCTCCACAAGGCGCTCGTTGCCAAGCTGCCAGCCCTTGAAGAACGGTGCGACTCCCGAACTTGTCGTCACACGAATCACCCCTTCGCGCGAAGATCGATCTGGAAGTGATGTGCTGAGATCCGCAGTCCCTTGTTCATGTACAGGCGATGCGCCGTCTCGCGATCCGGGCCGACGCCTGAGTCGAGATGCAGCTGATCGCAATCCAGTCGTTTCGCTTCGGCGATGAGCCAGTCCATCAAGCCACCCGCGTGTCCACGCCCGCGGTACTTCGCTCGGGTCGACACATCATCGACATAGATCACTTTCCCCCACGCCAGGAAGCTTCCGACGCGGAAGCCCGCGACCCCGGCAGCATCGTCGTCGCCATCCTCGAAACTGCCGACGAGCCGATATCCCTCGCGCCGCTGCACCGCGACGCGCTCGAGGAATGACGCGACGTCGGCGAGCCGTCGCAGCTCGGACATCGCTACGAAGGCGCGCGCCGCGTGGGCGTCCTCAAGCTCGCGGATCATCGCGATAACCTAGGGCATGCGTCCTGCATCCGATCGCTCGGTGCCCCGCTTTGGTCTGCTCCTCTTCGCGCTCGCCGCTTTCGGCGTGGCGGCGCTCTTCGTCTTCCGCCCGCCGGATCCGCCAGTCCCCTTCGAATTCGTGTCGGCATCACCGACGCGTGCCGCATCAGCCACCGCGAGCGCGTCGCCGACGGTCAATGCCGACGTCCCGGAGGCCTGCCGTGCGTCGGTTCGCGGCCTGGCCTTCGCCAGCGGAACGCTCGAGCGGCGGTCGCAGGACGTTCAGACGTGGCTCGAGAGCCACCGCGGTCAGCAGGCCTCGGTCGTCTTCACCGACCAGCTGCTCACCAACGCCGCGGGCCGCGACACGCAGTCGATGCCGGTGCGGGACGTGCGCGTGAGCATCGAGCCCGCGGGCTTCCGGCTCGTCGCTACGGCCGTGGCGTTCGGCTCCTTTCCTATCAAGGTCCTTTTGGTCCCGCAAGTGAGCGGCGGTGTCGTGCGACTCGACAGACGCGAGCTCGACACCGACGGCCTGCCGTTCTTCTTCCGCGGCAGCGTCGACGATGCGATCCGTCAAGCTGCCGATCCGCAGGCCTGGGGTGTGCGCATGCATGTCGATGGAGTCGCGACCCAGGCCGGCTGCGCGGTGGTGTGGGGAACCGCCTAAGGCGCGATCTTCCAGCGCGCCTTCGCGCCGTCGACCTCGATGACGCGACCAGTCCGCTCGAGATGACGCAGGTGGGCGAGCGTCTCCGCGAGCGCGAAGCGCTCCTCATGTGGCGAGCGCAGGACGGGAAAGAGGTCGCGCGCGATCTCGTACGCGCTGCGCTCGCGCGAGCCCAACAGCGCGACAACGGCGGAGAGACGAGCGTCGTGGTGCGCGAGCATCTCGTCGACGCGGCCTGCGAGGTCGTCGAAGGGATCGCCGTGCGCCGGGAGCACACGCTTCACCGGTAGATCGCGGAGACTTCGCAGCGCGTCCATGAAGTCGCCGAGTGGATCGTCCCGCGAGTGCGGGTACAGCCCGACGTTCGAGGTGATCCGCGGCAGCACGTGATCGCCCGAGAACAGGATGCGGTCGCGCTCCTCCACCAGCACCGCGTGATAGTCGGTGTGACCCGGCGTCCACCGCACGCGGGCGGTGCGTTTCGCGAGATCGATCTCCTCGCCATCATCCGCCGGCACGAGCCGGTCGACCGCGTCGACGCGCCGGCCCATCGCGATCCATGCCTCGGCCATGCCGCGATCGACGTCCTCCGGCATGCCGTGGCGGTCGAAGAACTCGTATGTCTCATCGATGAGCTTGTGGTCCGCGGCCCAGACGCGCCGCGCGCCGGCGATCTCGGGACGGTGCATGACGACCTCGACGCCCTCGTGCTCGAGCAGACCGGCCATACCCATGTGGTCGGGGTGCAGGTGCGTGATGAACGCGCGACGGATGTCGCGCACGGCGATGCCGGCGCTCGCGATGCCGTCGCGCAAGGCGCGTTCGCCGTCCTCGGTGTGCATGCCCGAGTCGACGAGCGACCAACCCGACTCGCCCTCGACCAGGTAGGCGTTCACGATCTTCAGGCTCGGGATGGGCAGAGGGAGCGCGATGCGAAGAACGCCGGGCGCGACGAGATCGCTCAGCGCACGAGACCGGTAGAGCTCACAACGGTAGAATGGTGTCTTCCCGGCCCGTTCGTCTAGAGGCCCAGGACGCAGCCCTCTCAAGGCTGAGATCAGCGGTTCGAATCCGCTACGGGCTACTCGCTTCTTTGCCGTCTCGTACGGATCGGCGCACGCGCTGCTCATAATCGAACGCTTGATACTCATTCGCGGGAAGCTCGCCGCGATGTACTGCGAACGCTGGCTCCGCTGAGCGTCAAAGGCGTCGCGGCCGCCGCGATTGGCGCGCTGATCGTTCTCGGTCTGCCCACCGGGATGCTTGGGGTCGCGTGGCCATCGATCCGTGACGCGCTGAACGCCCCACTTGCGGGGCTCGGCGTGCTCCTCGGTGCGATGACCGTCACGCAGTTCGGCGCGAGCACCTTCAGCGGCGCCATTCGCGAGCGCCTCGGCACGACACGGGTGCTGCTTTTCCCCGCGGCGATGGCCGCCGCCGGGCTCGCGCTGTTCGCGATCGCCACCGACTGGATCGTGATCACGCTCGCCTCGGCGATCCTCGGCGCGGGCGTTGGCCTGCTCGACGCCGCTATCAACACGGAGGCCGCCCTTCGCCGCGGGGTCCGCTTCATGGCGGCGCTGCACGGTGCGTGGGCCGTTGGCGCGGCGATCGGCCCGCCTCTGATCACCGTCGCGATCGGCCTCGGCTCTTGGCGCTTGGGTTTTGGGGTCGGGGCCGTCGCCTTCGTCCTCGTCGCGGCCGCGACGCTGACGTTGCGTAACGCGTTCGAGCAGGCTCCGATGCACGATCTGGCGGCGGCGCCGTCCGCAAGAACGCATTTGTTCACCGGCGCAGCGCTGATGTTCGTGTACGTGGGGATCGAGCTCGGCGCGGGCCAATGGGCCTTCACGCGGTTCATCGCCGCGGATGCGCTCGACACCAACACCGCCGCAGCTGCGGTGTTCCTGTACTGGGCGGGCCTCGCCGCGGGACGGTTCGTCCTCGCGTTCGTCGGCCATCTGCTCGCGCCGCGGCGGTGGCTCGACCTCAGCGTGATCGGCGCGCTCGTCGCCACGATCGCGTTCTCTTTGGCGCCCGCGAACGTCGCCGCACTCGTCGCGTTGCCGTTGCTCGGCGTCTCTCTCTCTGTCTTTGTGCCCGTGCTGATCTACGTCACGCCGCAGCGCGTCGGTCATGAGGCCGCGCCACACGCGATCGGCTACATGGTCGCGGCGGGCATGCTCGGCGGCGCAGCGCTTCCGGCGCTGACCGGTCTCGTCATGCAGAACGGCGGTGTCACCCTGCTGGGACCAGCGCTGGTCTTGCTCGCCGTCGCGCTGGCAGTGCTGCACCGCGCATCGCTGCGTGCGTGAGCGGTCCGGCCTGCCGTGTGCACACTTAGGAACGCATGCCATTCAAGAGCAAAGCGCAGCGCCGCAAGTTCGCGGAGCTCCTCGTCAACGGGAAGATCACCGACGAGGCCTATGAGCGCTGGAATCAGACCACCGGCCGCAAGGAGCTACCGGAGCGCGTCCATCCAGAGAAATCCACGGCCAAGAAGCGACCTGCGAAACGCGCCGCCCCTAAGCGAACTGCGAAACGCTCCGCCTCTGAGAAAACCGCGAAGCGCCGGACCACGAAGACCGCCTCGCGATCACGCTGATCCGCGCTTGCTTAGGTAGTGGTGCCACATGAGACGTGCCGCGACGGCGCGCCACGGTCGCCAGGCCTCCGCGATCTCGAGCTGACGCTCCGGCGTCGGTAGCGACCGCAGGCGTTTCACGTCGCGCATCGCCGACGCGAGCGCGAGATCGTGGCTCGGCCAGATGTCGCGCCGGCCGAGCGCCATCAGCAGATAGATGTCGGCGCTCCACGGTCCGATGCCCTTGAGCTTGATGAGCTCGGCGTGGGCCGCGTCGTCGTCCATCAGTGCGACCGCGTTGATATCGAACGCACCACGCACGATCGAGCGCGCCAGTCCGCGAACGTACGCGGCCTTCTGCCGCGTGAGACCCGCTGCGTGGAGCTGGCGCTCGCTGAGCCTCGCCACGCGCGCCGGAGTCACCTTTCCAGCGATCGCGAGCACGCGCCCGAACGCTGCGCGCCCGGACGCGAGCGAGACCTGCTGCTCGAGGATGATCTGCACGAGCGTCGCGAACCCGGGATCGCGCCCCCACCGCGGCGGGGTGCCGTGGCGCTGGAGGACGGCGGCCAGATCGCGATCGACACGGGCAACGGCACGCGCGCCGTGCGCCAGTCCGCGGTCGGTCAACGGTGCGCGCATCGCTCGTACAACGCGAGTCGGCGCAGCGGTGTGAGATGCGGCCATGCGCGCAGGGTAACGAAGCCGCGCATACGCTTCGCGCGCATGGACGCGGACGTCATCGTCGTTGGAGCGGGCCTCGCGGGCCTTGTCGCAACGACCGAAGTGGCTGCGGCGGGGAAGAAGGTCATCCTGCTCGATCAGGAGCCGGCCGCGTCTCTGGGCGGACAGGCCTTCTGGTCCTTCGGCGGTCTTCTCATGGTCGACACGCCCGAGCAGCGTCGCCTGGGTGTACGCGACTCTCGTGATCGTGCGTTGACCGACTGGACCGCGTACGCGCGCTTTGATCGGGACGAGGACGATCGGCCGCGACAGTGGGCTGCGGCCTACGTCGACTTCGCCGCGGGCGAGATGCGGCCGTGGCTGCACGCGATGGGCATGCGCTGGTTCCCCCTCGTGCAGTGGGCCGAGCGCGCGGGCAACACGGTGCCGCGGTTTCATATCACCTGGGGCACAGGGCCAGGCGTGATCGCGCCGTTCGTCCGGCGACTCAGCGACGCCGTGTCTCTGGGACTCGTCACGGTGCGCTATCGCCATCGCGTGTCGTCGCTCCTCGTGAGCGGCGGCACCGTCGGCGGTGTTGCGGGCGAAGTCCTGGTGCCCAGCAATGTGCCACGGGGGCATAAGAGCCCGCGCGACCTGGCTGGCGAGTTCACGCTCCGCGCGTCAGCGGTCATCGTCACCTCCGGTGGCATCGGCGGCGACCACCAACTCGTGCGCCGCTACTGGCCGTCGCGTCTGGGAACACCGCCCGCGAAGATGCTCTCGGGCGTGCCGGATAGCGTCGACGGCCGCATGCTCGAGATCACCGACCGCGCGGGCGCTCGCCTCATCAACCTCGATCGCATGTGGCACTACCCCGAAGGCGTCGAGAACTACGCGCCGATGTGGTCGCGTCACGGCATCCGGATCCTTCCCGGCCCATCGCCGCTCTGGCTCGATGCGAACGGCGCGCGCCTGCCGGCCCCGATCTTCCCCGGATTCGACGCGCTCGGAGCGCTCGAACACATCGCGCGCTCGGGCCACGACCACTCGTGGTTCGTGATGGACTCGAAGATCTTCGGACGCGAGCTTGCGCTCTCGGGCTCCGAGCAGAACCCCGATCTCACCGGCAAGAGCATCCGTGGCGTGCTGCAGCGCGCGCTTCCGAGCGCGGTGAAGCCGGTCGAGCAGTTCGGACGGCGCGGCGCCGACTTCGTCTTCGCGCCCACCGTCGCCGAGCTCGCCGCGAGGATGAACGCGCTCGCTGGCGCGGCGGAGATCGATCCGCGCACGCTCGCGCGCGAGATCGGAGCGCTCGACGAGCAGATCGCCTCGCCCACGGATCCGCAGCTTCTCGCGATCCGCCACGCGCGCGGCTACATCTCCGACCGGCTCATCCGCGTCGCGCGGCCGCACCGCATGCTCGATGCGAAGGCCGGTCCGCTCGTCGCGGTCCGTCTCTGGATCCTGACGCGCAAGACCCTCGGCGGGATCCAGACGGATCTCGACGGACGCGCGCTGCGCGCGGACGGCACACCGCTGCCCGGCCTCTACGCGGCGGGTGAGGTCAGTGGCTTCGGAGGCGGCGGGGTCCATGGATACCGCTCGCTCGAGGGCACCTTCCTCGGCGGTTGCATCTTTTCGGCTCGGGTCGCCGGTCGCGCCGCAGCGCTCGGTTAGTCCGCGCGCGGGATCGCCGCGCGGATCACGAGCGGCGCGGTCGTCCCGTTGACCACCAGCGTGAAGAGCACGATCCCGAGGCTGATGTCCTGCAACAGCTGCCGGTGCGGGACGTCGGGTGGCAGGGCACGGGCTGCGGCGAACGCGATCGCGCCGCGAAGACCTGACCAGAAGAGGACATGCGCCCATCCGATCGGCACGTGGCGCGCAAAGATCACGTACGGCACGTAGACGATCGCCGCGCGAGCCACGATCACGGCGATGATCCCGATCGCGATCGCGCCGAGCGACGTCGCAAGTGACCCGACGTCGACCGCCGCTCCCATCGCCACGAAGGTCGCCGCGCTCAACACGAACGCGACCACCGCCCACGCCCGGTCGACATTGCGCGTCACCGGCGCATCGTCTGATGACGCGCGGAGCATGTGGCCTATTGTCATC
>JANMWW010000065.1:0-6578 GCA_031394155.1 Chloroflexota bacterium
CGCGACGAGTTCCGCGCCGAGCTGCGCGCGAGCCTGATGCGCGAAGCGGTCGCCGCGCTCGCGCCGCGTCCGCGCGGCACCGCGTGGGTCATCCTGCGACCGGCGCTCGGCGTCGGGCTCGCCGCGGTCCTGCTGATCGCCGGCGCGGGCACCGCTGCGGCGGGCAGCCTTCCGGGCGACCCGACCTTTCCCTTGAAGAAAGCGTTCGAGAACATCCAGGTGACCCTCACGCTCGACGATGTGGAGCGCGTGGAGCTGCTCGGCCAGCTCGCCGACCGCCGTCTCGCCGAGCTGCAGGTGATCGTCGAGCGTGCCGATGAATCGAAGGCGCCGACGGCGTCAGAAGAGTTCGCGGCCGCCGTCGCGCGATTCCGTGCTGCGGTCGACGCGATCCAGCGGGCCGCGCCCGCCGAAAAATCGGGCAGGGTCCAGGAGCTGGTCGATGCCGCGCGTGGCAAGCACGAGGCGGTGCTGGACGAGGTCCAGCAAAAGCTCGACGACCCGGCAGCGCGGGACGCGATCGAGCGCGCCAAGGATCAAGAGAACAAGGACACCGAGTCCGAGAACAAGGACAAGGATCCCAAGAGGACCCCACGCCCGGCGCGTACCGCGCGCCCCTCGACCGATCAGAGAGCCGTCGAGACGCCTCGCGCCACGCAGCCCGCGCGTGCGACGCAGCGGACCGACGCGCCACGGGCCACACCGCGCCCGACCGGGAGCGGCCAGGACCGCGACTAACGCCGCGGGCGCCTCGTCTCGATGTCGACTCGCAGCCTGACCGAGGGGATCGGTCCATGATCAGCGCCAGCCAACGGTACGGAGTAGGGCTTCGGCTGGTCTTCCACACTGCCGAGACTCCAGCGCACCACGCGGCCAAACCCGCCGAATACACGCCCCAGACCGCGCATCACGGTACTCATTGGACGCTCGCCTACGCACCTCTCATGCCAGCCGCGACTGGCACGGCGCATGCGTAATGACGGTCCATGTGCAAATGCAACGCCTGCGTCAGCCAGCGTCTCTTCCTTCGCATCCTCGCACTGCTCGTTTCGTGAAGCACGTCCTCATCGCTGAGGACGACCCCGACATCGCGGAGGTGCTTGCGGAAGCGATCGGCGAGCGGACGTGCCTCGCCACGCATGTCGTGGCCAACGGGGCGCTCGTGCCCGATGCGATCGCCGCGTCCCGCCCGGATCTGTTCATCCTCGACGTGGACCTGCCGGGCCTATCCGGCCTGGACGTCTTCGACCTCGTCCGTAGCGATCCGCTCTACAGCGGCGTTCCGGTGCTCTTCCTCACCGCGAGCCCGGAGAGGGCCGCGAGTGCGTTCTCACTTACGGGTGAGCACCGCGTGATGGCAAAACCGTTCGATCTGAACGAGCTCATCGCGGTCGTCGATCAGATGGTCGATGGCAACGAGACCGAGGCCGAGTCCGCGCCTGCGCTTTGGCCCGCCGCAGCCACCGCCGCCCTCTGATCTCGCGCGACCTGACCTAGGCGGGAAGACTTCCCGTCACGACATGCAGCGGACGCTGGCGCGCGCGCACCCACGGCAACACGTCCTCCGGGCGCATCGGCATCGCGATCGCGAATCCCTGCGCGAGATCGCAGCCCAACGCCTCGAGGCGACGCAGCATCTCCATCGACGCCACGCCCTCGGCGACGGCCTCGAGCCCCAGCGCGTGCGCGATGTCGACGGCGGCGCGCACCACGCTGTCGCCAGCGGGCGATCCGAGCCGCTCGATGAGGCCACGGTCGATCTTCGCCTGCGTGACGGGGAGGCGGTGCAGCTGCGTGAGCGAGGAGTAGCCCGCGCCGAAGTCATCGAGAGACACACGGACGCCGAGGCGACGGATCTGCGTCAGCGTCCTCACGTACTCCTCGAGATCCGCCATGACGAGGCTCTCCGTGACCTCGATCGTCAGGCGCTCGGCCGGCACGTCGTGCATCGTGAGCCAGCGCGCGATCTGTTCGGGAAAGTCGGCGTCCCCGAGATTGCGGATCGACACGTTCACCGCGACATCGAGCTCGACGCCCTGCTCGCGCCACGCCCGGCAGTTATCCAGCGCGCGTCGAAGGATGTACTCGGTGAGCGGCTTGATGAGGCCGCTGTACTCGGCCAGCTGGATGAATGCCGTGGGCAGGACTGGTCCGCGCGTCGGGTGATCCCAGCGCGCGAGCGCTTCGAAGCTGCGCACCAGCCCGGTGCGCACGTCCACGGTCGGTTGGAACGCGAGGCCGAGCTCGCCGCGCGCCAGAAGGTCGCGCAGGTCCGCGAGAAGCTCCATGCGCTCGACGCGGCCCGCGTCCTGGCTCGGGTCGTACACAACGGTGGCCCGCCCGAGGCGCGCGGCATGGCCCGCCGCGATCTCCGCGCAGCGCAGGAGGGTCGTCGCGTCATCACCGTGCTCGGGCCGCGCGGCGATCCCGAGATTCGCGGAAGCGAGCAGCGGCCGGCCGACGACATCGAACGGATCGGCAAAGCAGTCGCGCACGTTGTTCGCCATGCGCTCCGCGACCGCCGCGTCCGCGCCGATCAGGACGATCATGAATTCATCGCCGCCGCCGTGGCTCAGCACGTCCATCGAGCGAAGCCGCGCGCGGACGCGCGAGGCCACGTGACGCAGGAGCTCGTCGGCCGCGCGATGCCCGAACGTCTCCTTCACGTCGCGGAAGTGATCGAGATGCATCGCGATGACCGCAAGGGGCGCCGGACCTGCGCTGATGGCCGCATCGATCGCGCGAGAGACGAAGAGGCGGTTCGGAAGACCCGTCAGTTGGTCATGCAGCGCGCTGAACTCGAGTGACTCGGCGATCGCCCGGCGCTCGCTGATGTCGCGCACGACGGCGACGACGCGCGCGTCCGTGGACGTCGCGACCTCGGTGCGCACGATCTCCACCGGGACCTCGTGGCCGTCGCGATGGAGAAGCCGTGTCTCGAAGCGGTCGGGACCTGGGAGCTTGAGGCGGGCAGCGACGGCATCGCGCTCGACCGGCACGACGATGGCCAGCATCGACGGCAGGGTCTCGAGCTCCTCAGGGTCGCGGCCGGTGATCTGACGCATCGCCTCTCCGACGAAGACGAACCGGTCGCCCTTGCGGATGAGCACGCCGTCGCCGAAGCGGTCCTGCGCCGCGAGCAGGGGGCCGAAGAGCTCGGCGCGCATCACCTGCAGGACCTGGAGCTCGCGGAAGATCACGACCGCGAGTACGAGCGCCAGCCAGTACAGACCGACCTGGAAGATGAGCGTGGTCGGGTCCGTCGTGAATCCGTAGGCTGTCCGGCGGACGTCCGCCAGGATCACGTGCGTGACGGAGATGGCGATGGTCGTGATGATCCCGCCCGGCGCGCCAGCGCGGATCGTCTCCACGAAGATGAGCAGCGGCACCACCAACGCGACCGTCCACATCGGGTCACGCGAGAAGAGGGCCAGTCCCACGGCCGCCGAGATGCAGTCGTTCGCGACGGCGATCCAGCGCACGCGCTCGCGGCCCGCGGCCGACTTCGTCCGTCGCCAGAGCCACAGGTGAAGGAGGCTCGGGGCGGCGACGGTCGTCCCGATCAGCGCGACAGCGAGCGGGAGCGACAGCCCGAAGGCCGGCGCGACGAAGATCGACAGCACGCCTCCGGCGACGCGCGCGATGGCGTAGGCGCGCTCCAGCGCGAGCTCGCGATCGCCCTCGACAAAGGTGCGAGGCGGCCGGCCCGGCGTTGCGCGAAAGAGGCCTCGGATGGACATGGCCGGGAACACTGAGGCGAGTGGGATTGAACGTGGTCACTCGGACGGGGGAGACCGATCACTCCAGTAGTACTCGTACAGTCCCGCTAGCCGGTGGCCTCCCTCGGTCGCGCGGCCAGGTCGGGCCAGCGCGCGCGGATCTGGCGCGCGATGCCCTCGGCATCCAGGCCGTAATGATGGCGCCAGAGGCCCTGCGCGCCGTGATCGACGTGCTCGTCGGGGATGCCGAGCATCTCGATGTCCGCTGCCACGCCGCGCTCCTGGAAGAGCTCCGCGACGGCCGAGCCGAAGCCGCCGGCCACGACGTGCTCCTCGATCGTTACGAAACGCGGGATGCGTCCCGCAAGTGCGAGGAAGCGATCCGCGTCGAGCGGCTTCGCAAAGCGCGCGTTGATCACGGTCGCCGAAACGCCGTCGCGCGCGAGCATCTCCGCCGCGGCGAGCGCCGCGCCCGCGGGATGGCCGTACGCGAGGATGACCAGGTCGTCTCCTTCGCGGAGCGTCTCGGACACGCCGATGGGCATCTCCGCCAGCGGCTCTTCGAGCGACGCGCCCGTCCCTACGCCTCGCGGAAAGCGCAACCCCACGCTGCCGCGGTTCGCCTTGGCGTGGCGGTAGGCGGTGAAGAGCATCTGACGCAGCTCGCGCTCGTCGCGTGGCGCCATCAGCGTGATGCCGGGCATGGGACGCAGAAACGCGATGTCATACAGGCCCTGATGCGTGCGGCCGTCGTCGCCGACGATACCCGCGCGATCCATGGCGAGGACGACGGAGAGCCCCTGGACCGCGATGTCGTGCAACACCTCGTCGTATGCGCGCTGCAGGAACGTCGAGTAGATCGCCACGATCGGCACGATGCCCTGTGTGGCCAGCCCGCCGGCCATCGTCACGGCGTGCAGCTCGGCGATGCCCACGTCGATCAAGCGTGTCGGGAACTCTTTGAACAATGGCAGCAGGCCCGTCCCGCCGGGCATCGCGGCGGTGATCGCGACCGTGTTCGGGTCGAGCGTGAGGATCTCGCGCACGGCGTCAGCGAAGACCGCGGTGTACTGGGGCGCGCTCGGCTTCGCGGCACCGGTCGCCGACACGCCGTGCCATTTGACGTTGTCGTCCTCGGCCGGCCCGTAGCCGTGGCCCTTCTGCGTGTGCACATGCACGAGCACCGGGCCGTCGCGGAAGTCGCGAGCTTTCTCGAGAACGCTCTGCACCGCGAAGAGATCGTGGCCGTCGACCGGCCCGAAGTACGTGAAGCCGAACTGCTCGAACAGCAGGTTGGGGATGAGCAGCGCCTTCATGCTGGTGAAGATGCGCCGGCGCGCCTCCTCCACCAGGTCCGATCCCGGCATGTGGTCGAGCGCCTTGCGCACGACGTGCTTCGCCCCGCGGTACGGCGGCGCGGTGCGGACGGCCTCGAGGATCCGCGAGACCGCACCGACGTTCGGCGCGATGCTCATGCCATTGTCGTTCAGCACGACGATGACGCGGCGGCGATCGTGCCCGATGTTGTTGAGGCCCTCGAAGGCAAGGCCAGCGGTGAGCGCGCCGTCGCCGATGATCGCGACGACGCTGTGGTCCTCGTGTTTCAGATCGCGCGCGATCGCCATGCCGTGCGCCGCGGAGATGCTGGTGCCGGCGTGACCGGCACCGAACACGTCGTGCTCCGATTCGGAGCGGGCCAGGAACCCGGACATGCCTCCGAACTGCCGCAGCGTGCCGAAGCGATCCTTCCGACCGGTGAGCAGCTTGTGGATGTAGGCCTGGTGACCGGTGTCCCACACCAGCTTGTCGCGAGGCGAATCGAAGACCCGGTGCAGAGCGACGGTGAGCTCCACGGTGCCGAGGCTGGACGAGAGATGACCGCCGGTCTTCTGCACCGCCTCGACGGTGAATTCGCGGATCTCCGCGCACAGCGCCAGCAGCTCGGCCTTCGAAAGGCCTCGGAGATCGCGCGGGTCGTTGATGCGCGAAAGCAGGGTCATCCGGTCTTCATACTACGGTCCGGTGCTGGACTTTTCGAAGCGCGCTGTCGTCGTCACGGGCGCGACCGGCAACCTCGGTCACACCGTGGTCCGCGCATTTCTCGAGCGAGATGCGCACGTCGCCGTACCGGTGCGCGAAATGGCCAAAGCGGAGGAGCTGCGTTCATCGCTCGGTGAGCATGCCGGTACGGCGGACGATCCGCGTCTCATCATCGAGACGGTCGACATCGCTGACCCCGCGGCGATGGGTGCATTCGTCGAGCGCGTCATGCGCACATGGGGGCGGCTCGACATCCTCGCGAACCTCGCCGGTGGGTTCGCCAGCGGCTCCGCGGTCGACGTGGACACGATGCAACGGCTGTGGGATGACAACGTGAGGACCACCGTGAACGCCACGGCGGCGTGCGTCCGGCCGATGCGCGCCCGCGGCTACGGGCGCATCGTGACGGTGAGCGCGTACGCCGCCGCCGTGCGCACGCGAAAGAACGGCGCGCCGTACGCAATGGCGAAGGGCGCGCTCGTCAAGTGGACCGAGGCGCTCGCCGACGAGCTGAAGGGCGAGGGGATCACCGCCAATTGCGTGTTGCCCTCGACCATCGACCACCCAGCGAATCGCGCGAACATGCCGAAGGCCGATCCTGCGACCTGGGTGAGCCCCGCGGAGCTCGCGGCGATCATCGTGTTCCTCTGCTCGGATGGGGCGAGCGGCGTCACCGGCGCGGCGATCCCCGTCACGGCGCGGACATAGAATGTGGCGACCAACAACAGGGAGGCGCATCGACATGACAGCTACGAACTCGTGCGCCGCTCAGCGTCCGCTCAAAAACCTATCTCGTGCGTAATGACACGGAACTAGTCC
>JANMWW010000092.1:0-2059 GCA_031394155.1 Chloroflexota bacterium
GAGCCGGTGCGCTTCGTCGACGACGAGGTGATCGACCTCTGGCAGCAGCGTCCCGCGCATCCGCGCGTCCTGGAGCAGCAGCGCGTGGTTCGTCACGATCACGCCGGCCTTCGCGGCGGCCTCGCGCGCGCGCTGCAGGTAGCAGCCGCCGATCACCCGCGCGCACCGCCGCGCGTCGCACGTCTCGTCATCCGCGGACACGCGCGACCAGAGCTCGGACTCCGGGCCGAGCAGATTGAGCTCGGCCCGGTCGCCCGTCGCGGTGTCGAGGCGCCACACCAGGGTCTTCAACACCAGGCGCGCCTCCTCGCGTGTCTGCGCGATACCGCGGAACTGCTGCCAGCGCCGCGGGCAGAGATAGTTCGAGCGGCCCTTCAGGATGGCGACGCTGACGCGCGTGCCGAGCGCCTCCTGCAGCGCCGGAAGATCCTTGCGCACGAGCTGGTCCTGAAGCGGCAGCGTGTGCGTGCTCACGATCACCCGTTCCCCCGCGAGCGCGCGCGACAGCGAGGGGACGAGATACGCGAGCGACTTCCCCACTCCGGTGCCTGCCTCTGCGATCAGCGCGCCGCCGTCGCGGAACGTGTTCTCGATGGCGGTCGCGAGGTCGCGCTGCTGCACGCGCTCCTCGTAGCCCGCCAGCGATCGCACCAGCGGACCGTCCGGCGCGAACACGGCGCTCACCGCGAGCGCCGCGGCGGGAACGACGGATTGCGGCGTCGCACGCGGGGTCGTCAGCCGCCTATCGGTCCACGCGCCGCGGAGCGCCGAGGCGAGCGCGTCGTTGAAGAACTCGACGAACGGCGCGCCCAGCATCGGCGCGTAGGCACGCGCCTCTTCGAGCACGGAAGGCGGCAGCTGCCGCGCGCGAGCTGCGAGCACCGCGAGCACCGCGGCGCAAGTGAGCGCGTCGTCGAGCGCACGGTGCGCTGCCTCGGGTTTGATGTCGGCGGCGGCGGCGAGCGCCTGCAGTGCATACGTCGGTGCGGTCGGCATGAGGATCGACGCAAGCTCGACCGTGTCGAGCCGATCGCGAGGCGGAAGACCGCCGCGCTCGAGGAAGGCGAGGTCAAATCCGACGTTGTGGCCGACCACAGCCGAGGTACCGAGGAACGCGGCGAGGCGCGCGAGTGCCTCGTCCGGGGAGGGCGCGCCAACGAGATCGACGTCGCGAATGCCGGTGAGGCGCGTGATGACCGAGGCGAGCGCGGCGCCAGGGTCGACGAAGGTGCTGAAGCGCTCGCCGACGGTGACAGCGCCGTCTGCGGCGAGGTGGATGCGCGCGGCGCCGATCTCGACGATGCGGTCGCTGTCCGGGTCGAAACCGGTGGTCTCGAGATCGAGGGCGACGAGCTCCAGATCGGGCCTCGTTCTAGCGCCGCACCGCGGCGAGGGACTGCTTGTCGATCATCGCATGCCTGCTTGGCACCCGTTTTGCACCCGTGATCCCATCGAACAAGGAGGTCGAAACATGCCAGACGACAAGACGCAGGACAAGCCGGACTTCGCCCCCAAGGAATACAAGACCCCGAACTTTGACTTCTCCGACACCGAGGTCGGGAAGAAGGCCGCAGCCGAGGCCGCAACGGCCACGAGGACGCACACCGTAGAGAGCGGCGAGAACCTGTCGGCGATCGCCGAGCAGGAGCTCGGTGGCCAGGACCGATGGAAAGAGATCTACGAGCTGAACAAGGACGTTATCGGCAAGAACCCGGATCTGATCCAGCCGGGTATGGCGTTGAAACTGCCTTAATTAAACAGTGGCGACGGCAGGTCCCTAGGGGGACCAGCCTTCATCACAAAGCGCGTGCATCGCCGACGATCGGGAGGTCCCTACGGGGACCTCCATTTCTTGTGCGTTAAAGCTACGGGTAGATGCCGCGAGTGAGCGTGGCCTCAGCAACTCTGTGGACGGCGACCATGTACGCGGCGGTCCGCATGTCCACCTTGTGCTGGATGGACAGCTTGAGCACGTCGCCAAAGCTGCGCGTCATGATGTCGGTGAGCCGCTCGTTCACCGAGGCTTCGGACCAGAAGTACCCGCCACGGTCCTGCACCC
>JANMWW010000105.1:0-10279 GCA_031394155.1 Chloroflexota bacterium
CTAGATGTCCGTCCAGTATCTGCCCATCAGGCAAGGAGACGGACAGCCCCGCTATACATGGCATCTGCGGATGCCGACTCGCGAATAGCATCGACGCTCAGATGACCGTCCCCCTCGATCTCTTCCCCGACACCGTCTGCATCACGCCGGGCAATCGCCTCGCGATCGGCGGCTGCGACCTCGTCGATCTCGCCGAGCAGTTCGGCACGCCGCTGTACATCTACGACAGTGCGACGATCGTCGCGCGCGCGAAGACCTATCGCGAGGCGCTTACCGCATCGTACGGCGGCACCGCGGCGGTCTGCTACGCCGCGAAGGCGTACGTTGCGCCATGGCTCCTGAAGATCCTCGCCGGCGAGGATCTCGGGCTCGACGTCGTTTCCGCGGGCGAGCTTCACGTCGCGGTCGCCGCCGGCTTCCCGATGGCGCGCACGTACTTCCACGGCAACAACAAGGGCGAGGACGAGCTCGCGTATGCGCTCGATCAGAAGATCGGCCGCATCGTGATCGACAACCAGGACGAGATCGCGCGGCTCGGCCTCCTCGCGGCGGCGCGCGGGATCAGGCAGCCGGTCCTGCTGAGGCTCGCGCCCGGCGTCGATGTGCACACCCACGCGCATCTCACGACCGGCGCTCCGGACACGAAGTTCGGCCTCGACATATCGAGCGGCGCGGCGATGGAGGGCGTGCGCGCGATCCTCGCGCATCCGTCGCTCGACCTGCGCGGCTTCCACGCGCACATCGGCTCGCAGATCCGCGATGCGAAGCCCTACCGCGAGTCGGTCGAGCGGATGTTCGCGTTCGCCGCGAAGATGCGGGACTCCTTCGGCTTCGTGATGCGCGAGCTCAGCCCTGGCGGCGGCTACGCGGTGCGCTACGTGCCGAGCGACCCCGACGCCAAGGCGGTCGACATGGTCCGCGAGGTCGCGGCGGCTGTTGTCGCCGGCGCGAAGACGCATGGCTTCGACCTGCCGGAGATCACGATCGAGCCCGGGCGGTCGATCGTCGCACCGGCCGGTGTCGCGCTCTACCGCGTCGGCTCGGTGAAGCGCGGTGCGCGGACCTACGTCGCGGTGGATGGCGGCATGGCCGACAACATCCGCCCGACCGCGTACGGCGCGGAATACACCGCTGCCCTCGCGAATCGGCCGAGCGATAAGCGCGATATCGCCGAAGTTGCGATCGCGGGGAAGTACTGCGAGACCGGCGACATCCTCATCCAGAAGGTCTCACTGCCCCTGCCGCGCCCCGGCGACCTCGTGGCGATCCCGGTGAGCGGCGCCTATCAGCTCGCGATGGCATCGAACTACAACATGGCAGCTCGGCCGGCGGTCTTGGTCGTCGCGGACGGCGCTGCGCGGATGGTCCGCGCTCGCGAGACCTACAGTCAGCTCCTCGCGATGGAAGGTGGAGGGTGACTTTGGACGTTCGTGAGGTCCTGCTTCGCATCCTGCATATCGGCTCCGGCATTTTCTGGGTCGGCACCGCGTGGTTCTTCTTCGGGTTCGTCGAACCGACGACGCAGGCGATCGGTCCGGCGGCCGGACCGTTCATGCATCACATCGTGAGTCAGCGACGCGTTGTCCCGGCCGTCCTGGGCGCCGCCACGCTCAACGTGCTGGCGGGCGCGATCCTGTACTGGCGCACTTCAGGCGGTCTCGATCAGGTGTGGCTCAAGAGCGGCACCGGGATCGGCTTCACCTTCGGCGCGCTCTGCGCTATCGCCGCGTGGATCTTGGGGCTGCGGATGCTCGGCCCGACGATCGAGAAGCTCGATGCGGCAGGCTCCGCGATGGCGGCGGCAGGACGGCCGCCGACACCGGAAGAGCTTGGCCGGATGGGCGCGCTCGCGCATCGGCTGCATCGCATCGGCCAGGCCGACGTGATCCTGCTGATCGCCGCGGTCCTGGGCATGGCCACCGCGAGGTATCTGACCTTCTAGGTCGACCGCGCGCTAGGGGAACTCGAACCGTCCGGTCGCGATGGCGACGACCGCCGTCACGGTGATGATGCTTACGAGCGTGCTCGCGATGACCACGTCGCCCACGAATCGCGGCCGTGCGTTGAACTGCGTTGCCGTGAGGATCGTGAACACGGCCGTCGGCATCGCCGAGCCCACGAGGAGCACGCTGCGCGCGACGCCGCCGATGCCGAGGGCCTCGACGAGCAGCCATCCGACGACCGCGCCGATGACGAGCCGCGTGATGACCGCGACCCCAACGAGCGCTGGCTGCTCGATCCGAGTAGTGCTGGCGAAGTTCATGCCGAGCACGATGAGCATCACCGGGATCGCGGCCTGTGCGGGCAGCGTCAAGGCCGAGAGGACGAACGCCGGCAGGGTGACCCCGGCGAGATTCAGAGCCAGAGCGGCGGCGACCGCATAGATGATCGGCTGACGAAGGATCTGACGGAAGGACCCGGCGATGGTGGCATTGCTGCTTGAGGCGATGACGACGGCGAGCGAGAGGCTGTACACCGACTGCACCGCGAGTAGGAGCGTGCCGATCGCCAGCCCCGGCTGGCCGAACGCGAGGACGACGACCGGCAGGCCGTAGTTGCCGAGGTTTGGGAATGCGGCGGTGAGCATGAAGGCGCTGCTCGTCACGCGATCCAACCGGGCGATGCGCGCGATCACGAAGGCGACCACGAGCATGGCTACCGCAAGGAGGAACGCGAATGACGCCACTCGTAATGGCTCCTCGCTGCGGAAGTCGACCGGCAGCAATGAAAGAAAGATCAGGGACGGCATCAAGACGAACAGCGCGAGCTGATTGAATGGTGCGATCGGCGGACGGAAGCGCTTCTCGAACACGAAGCCGAGTCCGGCAACGAGAAACACCGGCAGGATGACGTTGACGAAGATGCTGAGCACGAGTCGCTAGTCGAAGAGGACGAGATTGAGGGCGTCGCGCTGCGACTTCATGAACTCGACCGGCGGCGCGCCGCGGCCTGCGAGCGCTTCATATTTCTTCCGAAAGCTGGCCGGATCGGTCGTACCGATGACGATCCTCGCCACGCCCTTGGTGCCATCGCGGTGCCTCGTCGCAGCGCCTTGGGGGACGCGGTTCTCGCGCGCGGTCGTGTCCTGGATGAGGAAGGGAAGCGGCTTTGTGAGGCGCGCCACCTTCCAGCCGACGACGAGCCCGTCGGGCCGGGTGCGTCCGCCGTCCTCCGGCGGTCGCGCAACGAGGGCGCCGAGCGCCGCGGCGTCCGCGGCGAGATCGTCGGAACGCAGCGCGAAATCGGCCCATCCGCCGCCGCGTTCGGCCACCGGTGCCCAGGAGTGGTTGGCGGCCTTGGCCTTCTCGAGATCGTGGAACGCGAAGATCTCGAGGTAGCTGCCGTCCTCGAACCCGATGAGGGTGTTGTAACTCAGACCGCCGGCATGTTCGCCGCCGGGCGTGACGATGAAGCCGCGGTTGCGGTATCCCGCAACGGTCGCGTCGAGATCGAGCGTGACGAAGACGACGTGATCAAGGCCTTGGATCACTCGGGTCTAGTTCACGCGCTCGATGATCGCCGCGATGCCCTGACCCCCGCCGATGCAGAGCGATGCGAGACCGAACTTCCCGCCGCGCGCGCGTAGCTCGTACGCGAGCGTGAGCGCGAGACGTGCGCCCGATGCGCCGAGCGGGTGCCCGAGCGCGATCGCGCCGCCGTTCACGTTCGTCTTCTCACGATCGAGGCCGAGATCTTTCTCCACTGCGAGGTACTGCGTGGCAAAGGCTTCGTTGATCTCGACCAGGTCCATGTCCTGCACCTTCAGGCCGGCGCGCTGCAGCGCCTGACGCGACGACGGCGCCGGACCGATGCCCATGATGTCCGGGTCCACGCCGCACACGCCGCCAGAGACGATGCGCGCGATCGGCTTCAGCCCGGCCTTCTGCGCAGCCTCGGCCGACGCCACGATCACGGCCGCCGCGCCGTCGTTGATGCCCGACGCGCTTCCCGCGGTCACGGTGCCATCTTTCTCGAAGCGGGTGATGAGCTTCGCGAGCCCTTCGGGCGTCGTGTCGGGACGGATGTGCTCGTCCTTCTCGACGGTGACCGTGCCCTTCTTGCCCTTCACCTCGACCGGCACGATCTCCTTCGAGAAGCGGCAGGCCTCGCGCGCCTTGGCGGCGAGCATGTGGCTCCGATACGCGAACTCATCGGCTGCTTGACGCGTGATGCCGTACTTGCGTCCGAGGTTCTCCGCGGTGTTCGCCATGCCGAGCCCGTTGTACGAGTCGACGAGCGCGACCCAGAGGTAGTCCTCGAGCTTCTGCTCGCCGAGCGGCAGGCCCCAGCGCGCGCCGCGGATCTGGTGCGGCGCCATGCTCATGTTCTCGGTACCGCCGGCGAGGACGAAGTCCGCCTGGCCGAGCTGGATCTCCTGCGCGCCGAGAAGGATCGCCTGCAGGCCCGAGCCGCAGAGGCGGTTGATCGTGAGTGCGGGTGCTTCCTTCGGCACGCCCGACTTGAGGCCGATGTGGCGCGCGAGGTAGACCGCGTCGCCTGATGTCTGGAGCACGTTGCCGAAGATGACCTGATCGATCTGCTTGGGATCGACCTTCGAACGCTCGAGCGCCGCCTTCGACGCGATCACGCCGAGGTCCGTCGCAGAGATGTCACGCAGCCCGCCGCCGAATGTGCCGAACGGGGTGCGCGCGCCGTCGATGATGACTACGTCTTTCACGAGTGCTCCCGGGCCGCGTGGTGCGGCTGTCCTTATTGTCCCACCCGCGCGACAATGCAGTCGTGCCCCTGAATAGCTTCACCGATCTGTACGCCGATGTGACTCGTCGGCGCGGATCCGGCGACGTCGACGGGGCGGTCGCGCTCCTCCGCGAGAACGTCAAGACCTTCCCGCTTCATCGCGGCGTCGTCTACCTCGTGTTGGCCGAGACCCTCGTCACGAATGGCCAGCCGAAGGAGGCCCTCGACGCACTGCAGGAGGCGTTCACCGTCGGCTGCCGCTACAAGAGCGAGTGGCTCACCGCCGACCCGCAACTCTCCGGAGTTACCAACGATCCGCGCTTCATCAAGATCGTGAAGAAGGTCGACGAGCGGTACCGCATCGACGCCGCGGCGGCGCGTTCGGATCTGCTGGTGCGCGCGCCCGCCACCGATGTGCCGTCGTCGGGCCGTCCGCTTCTCATCGCGCTCCACGGCAACAACAGCAACGCGCGCGAGACCGCGCGCTACTGGTCGTCAGCGACGCAGGACGGCTGGGTCGTCGCGATCCCGCAGTCGGGCGAGATCGCGAGCAGCCCCGACGCGTACCTCTGGAACGACCGGGCGCGCACGCTCGCCGAGATCACCCCGCACATAACGCGTGTGAAGGAGCTGCACAAGATCGACTCGAAGCGCATCGTGCTCGCGGGATTCTCGATGGGCGGGCTGCAGGCGATCGCGCTCCCGTTCGTGCTCGGGCTCGACGTCCGCGGCGTCCTGCCGATCGCCGCGTGGCTTCCGAACTTGGACGAGCTGCGGCCGATCATCGCGGCGCTCGCGGATTCTCGTCTGCGCGCGTACATCATCATGGGCGAGGACGATCCGAGCTTTGGGCCAGCGATGGAGCTCGCCGGCCTGCTGCAAAAGCATAAAGCGACGGTGAAGCTCGACGCGCGACCCGGCGTCGGTCATGAGTACCCCGCGGACATGGAGACGACGCTCTCTCGCGCGCTGAAATTCCTCGCGGGTCCCGACTAGCCGCGCTGGATCGAGCGCCGCGCGGCGTCGAGTGGTGAGGCTCAGTCCACGCGGATCGATTCCCGCTTTGGCGTCGGCTTCTCGTCGTCCATTCGCGCGATCCACTTGTCGATGACCGAGCGGAACGCCAGGAGCTCATGCTTGCGCGCGTTACGGAGGTGCTGTCGCGTCTCCGGCGGGACGATCGCGTCGATGAGCGAGAAGATGCCTCCCGGCTCGCCGTCGCCCTGAAGCTCCGCGAGCCTCTTCTCAAGATCCGCGATGCGCTGCTCAAGCTCCGCTTGTGTCGCCATTCCGTCTAACTCCCTTTCGTGGCGTCTGTCGGCGCCGTGAAATGAATCTTCAACATGTCTCCCTCGAATGCGGCCGTGCGGGCCGGCGCGGTCAAAAGGGCGCGTGGCAGGATGATGTTTCGGCGCCACATGCCGACCTGCACGATGAGCTCGTCGTCATTGCGATTGAGCTTCACCTGCTCCTTTGACGTGAACGGCAGCTGCAGCGAAAGCACGAAGTCACCATTCTCGCGGTCCACCCGGTATGGCTTACCGCGATAGAAGAAGTCGGTGGGGTCAGTGTCGGCGAAGACCGCGTCGCCGAGGCGATGCAGCATGTCGAGGCCGACGACCTCTTGTTCGAAAAGGGGAGCGATCTTGAGCGGCACCGGCGCGAAGCTTTCCTCGACGACAGGGAGGTACCGGGCCTGCAGCTCTTTCCACTGCGTCATGAAGCCGCTCATCCCGCTCGGCAGGACGCGGTTGACGACGACGAGGTCCGTCGGATAGCCGAAGAGATGGAAATAAGTGAAGGTGCGCTGCGCCTCTTTGATGACCATCTTCTCGAGATTGACCACGAGACGGACCGAGCTGCGGTCCGGGTCTGTGAGGATCCCGTGAAGATGCTTCAACCGACGGAAAAGCTCCTCGCCCGCTTCGAAGACCGCGTCGGTCGGCGTCGGCACGCCGACGACGCGACGCACGAGCGGACCCGCCATCTTCGCGACTTTGCGCTGGATCGGGAAGATGTGCTCGAGCCACCACTCGCCGGCCTCGGGCAGTGACAGGAGGCGCAGCGTCTCGCCGGTGGGCGCGGCGTCGACCACGATGACGTCGTAGTCGCCCTTGTCGTGATGCTCCGAGATCCAGAGGAGGCTCGAAAGCTCGTCCATCCCCGGGAGGATCGTCATCTCCTCCGCGACGACCGCGTCCAGGCCCCGCCACTGGAACACGCTGGACATGTAGTTCTGGATCGTGCCCCAGTACTTGCGCATGTTGTAGTAGACGTCGGATTCTTGGCCCCAGAGGTTCGGCGCGATCTGCACCGGCTCGGAGCCCAGTGGCAGGTCGAAGGAGTCGGCGAGCGAGTGCGCGATGTCGGTCGAGAGGACGATGGTCCGGTAGCCGCGCTTCGCGGCGAGCACGGCCGTAGCGGCCGCGACGCTTGTCTTTCCGACGCCGCCCTTGCCCGTGTACACGATGATGCGCGGTGCCTTCGCCATTCGTGACTCCCCCGCACCAGTGTACGAAGTCAGCCGGCGGCTACGGCCTCGGCGGCGCGCGCTTCGAAGTCGTGCGCCGGAAGGCGGAGCGCGATCACAACCGCGACGCCGGCGAGCACGAGCATTGCCACGAACACCGTGTGCAATCCGCCGGCGAAGACGAGGCGCGCATCTTCCGCGGCCACGCTCAACGTTCCGTGCCCACGCGGATCGAGCAGCGGCGTGAGCTCCTCCGCGCGCGGTCCGATCGCGGCGTTGAGCGCCGCGCCGAGCGCGGCGACACCGACCGCGCCGCCGAGCGAACGCGTGAAGTTCAACAGGCTCGTGACCACGCCGCGCTTCCCATAGCCGACCGCGGTCTGCGCGCCGACGAGCAGCGGCGTGCTCATGACGCCCATGCCCAGGCCCATCAGGCCGGCGCCGAGCGCGACGAGGGCGAGCGGAGCGGTCGGCGTGAGGGTCGCGAGCACTGCAGCGCCGAGGAGCGGCGCGAAAGAGCCGGCGATAACGGCGCGACGCAGCCCGACCCGTAAGAGGAACCACCCAGTCGCGACCGAGCCGATCGGCCACGCGACGCTCATCGCGCCCAGCGCGAGGCCCGCCTCCACCGGCGTGCGTCCAAGCACGCCCTGCGCGAACGGCGGGATGAAGGACGTCGCGCCGAACTGCATCAAGCCCTGCACGAGCGTGAGAGCGAGGCCGAGACCGATGACCGGGATGCCGAGCAGTGTGAGGTCGACGAGCGGCTCGGGGCTACGGTGCTCGATCGTGAGGAAGAGGATGGTGAGCACGACCGCAGCGGGAATGGCGATGAGCGGATACGTCCCGTTCACACCGAGCAGCAGCGTGGTCGCCGCAGCCGCGAAGACCACCGCGCCGAGCCAGTCGATCGAGCCGCCGTGATGCTCCTCGCGGTCGTGAAGGTTCAGCAGGAGCACGATCGCGAGCAGGCCGATCGGCAGGTTCACGTAAAACGTCCAGCGCCAGGAGAGCGCCTGCGTGATGACCCCGCCGATCGTCGGGCCGATGATCGCTGAAGTCGCCCAGACCGATGCAGTGAAGCCCTGCACGCGCCCGCGCTGCCGTATGTCGAACAGGTCGCCGATCATCGTGATGCCGGTCGAGATGAGCGCGCCGGCGCCCAGGCCCTGCAGAGCGCGGAAGGCGATGAGCTGGTCCATCGTCTGACTCAGTCCGCAGAGCATCGATGCACCGACGAACACGACCAGCGCGACGAAGTACACGCGCTTCCGGCCGACAACGTCGGAGAAGCGGCCGAATACCGGTGTCGTCGCGGTCGCGACGAGCAGGTACGCCGCGAAGACCCAGCTATAGCGGTCGATACCGCCGAGGTCGCCGATCGCCGTCGGCATCGCCGTGCCGACGACGGTCGTGTCCAGCGCGGCGACGAACATCCCGGTCATCACGACGACGATCCCGATGACCTGATCGCGCGTCATCCAGGACAGCATCAGTCGCGCAGCCACAGGGGATTGGTGAGCGCCAGCACGTTCCCGCGCGCGTCGACGACCTGCGCGCGCGCGTAACGCGCGTCGCGCGGGATCCGCAGCACGGCCTGGTCATCGCGCGTCGCGACCGGCGCGCCTGACGCGACGACGCCGTCCGCGATCAGGACGACGAACGCGCCCGCGGCGCCGACGGATCGCACGAGGGCATCATCTCCCCGTCGCGCGAGATACAGCTGCGGACCCGCGGGCGAGGCGGAGACGAAGCTGTCGCCGCTGCGCAGCGCGCTGAGGATCGCCGCCGCATCGACCCCTCCGTCCGCGTGCCCATCGACGGATCCATCGACGCGCACCCAGGTCGTCGGCGAGCCCAGCTTCGCGTAATGCGGCGCGCGGAGCTGGTGCGTGTCGCTGCCGCCGAGCGCGACGATCCGCTCGCCCGCGTCCAGGCGCGCCTGCCAGAAGCCGAGCGACGCCGAATTCGCGCGCTCCCACGGACCATTCCACACCTCGATCGCGGGGAAGCCGCGCACCTCTTCGTAGTCCCACGGCGGGCCGAAGGGTTTGGGGTGACACACGCTGATGAACGCGCCGGCGTCGACCGCTTCGCGCATCGCCGCGTTCACGCCTTCGCTCGTGGGCTGGCGGAACTCGTACCAGCGATCCGTGCCCCACGAATTCCAGTGCCCGTGATACGTCGTGACCTCGACACCGGGCACGACCACCGGGTGCGCCCCGCCGCCGGCGCCGTATTCGGGATGGTGCGCGACGCTGTTGTGGTCGGTCACGCCCAGGAACTCGAGCCCGCCCTCCGCCGCCGCGTGCAGCATCTCCGACGGCCACGAATCGCCGTCGGAGAACAGCGTGTGGCAGTGGAGGTCACCGCGGATCCATCCGGGTTCCGCGGCGCGCGGCATCGACGGGCGCACCGGCGTTCCGGTACGCACGACGCTGCGCTCCTCGCGTGGCAGACCTGGGTTGAACGTGATCTCGACGCGATAGTCGAGGCCCTGCGGCGCGATCTTGTACGGGCCGAGCATCACGTGCCACGTCCCGGCGCTGATCGGTCCGGGCCGATAGGGTGGCGTGGCCCACTCAGCGTCGATGGTGAACTCCAGCTTCTCGCTGCCGCTCCAGCCGCGATACCCGGGCGATCCCGGCGCGATGCCGCGCTCGTCGAACATGCCGATGTCGAGCGTGTTGCCGCCGGTCAGCAGCGGATCGCTGTCGATCTGATCGTTGTAGGAGTAGCGCACGTGCAGCTGCCGCACGCCGCGCGGTACCTCGAACGGAAGGTGCACGTAGCGCTGGCGGTCGGGCGCCTCGAACCGCCCGGTCAGGACGACGTCGGGCGCGGTCGTCACGCGAGCGCGTCGCCGGTCGTCACATCGAACAGGCGGATCGCACCCGGATCGACATGCAAGCGCACCTTCGCGCCGGGCGGCGGGCGCACGTCGGCCGCCGCGCGCACCTTCACGAGCGCCGCGCCGATCTTCACGTCGACGATGGTCTCGCTTCCGAGCGGCTCCGAGATGAGGACCACGGCCGGGTGCGCATCGGCTGCCCTGGAATCGAGCGTGATCGCCTCCGGTCGGATCGCGACGCGCACCTTTCGGGCCGCGAT
>JANMWW010000119.1:0-1612 GCA_031394155.1 Chloroflexota bacterium
TGTCGTCGGGTTCCTCGCGGTCGGGGCGTACGACCGCGGTTTCAACGAGGCGATCCATCGCAGGAAGGCCTGGCGGACCGAGCTCGTGGCGCGGCAGGCTGCCGCTCAGCGCGTGATGACGGGGCTGCGGAAGGCCAGCTAGCAGGTCGTTCCGAGGCGCCGCGAGGCGACTCGAAGCGTTTTGGTGAGAGCCGCTCCGATGGGGGCGGCTTTCCCGTTTTAGTTACCGAACCACTTCTTCTTGAGGTCCTCCATCGCTTTGCCGAGCTGGTCGAGAAGGCCCGGGATGCCGGTCGGGGCGATCTCGACGGTCCCATCCTTGGCCAGACGCAGCTCGTCGCCGGGCTGCACGGCAGCGTGTACCGAGGCGCGATCGGCGGTGATCGTGAAGATGACCCGTCCGCGCTCGACGTCGACCGTCGCGACGCGCAGTTTGCCCTGCGGCATCGCCGCGATGAGCTTCTTCAGCTGGTCCTCGCTCGATGCGTCGACCGTCGGCTGTGGCGCGACGCGCGACATCGTCTTGCCGATGTCGTCGAGGAACGAAGAGGGGACCCGCAGCGCGGCGCCGACCAGGAGCGAGAACACCGTGACCGCGAGCAGCACGATCACGATCCCGATGACGAACTGCCAGGCCCAGAAGGGCACGAAGGCGGCGCGCTTCACCGCCCAATAGTCGGGCAACCGCCGTGCCTTTGTGCATATCTGCCAAGATTTGGCCGTGAACGAGCCACTCCGGATCGTCTGCATCGGCGGCGGCCTCGGCGCGCCGACGGTCATGGCCGGTTTGCGCGCCTACACCCCCGACATCACCGGGATCATCGCCGTCACCGATTCCGGACGTTCCACCGGCAAAGTACGGATCGCGCTCGACGTGCCTGCGCCGGGTGACATCCGCAACGCGCTCGCGGTGCTGGCGGAAGGCGATCCGGTGCTGACGCGACTCATGGCCCATCGCTTCGAGACCGATAAGAGCGAGGACCTCAACGGCATGGCCTTCGGAAACTTGTTCCTCGCTGCGCTCACGCAGCAGGAGGGTTCGTTCCTCCGCGCGGTCGAGGAGGCGTCTCGTCTGCTGAAGCTACGCGGCCGCGTGCTCCCCGTGACCCTGTACAACACGCACCTCTGCGCCGAGCTCGCGGACGGATCCGTCGTCGAGGAAGAGGTGCAGGTCCGCGGGGTTGGCAAGGCGCCGATCAAACGTCTCTTCTTGAAGGACGACAACGTGACCGCGACCCCGGGCAGCGCCGAAGCGATCGCCGCGGCCGATCTCATCACGCTCGGACCGGGAAGCCTCTACACGACGGTCGCCGCATGTCTGCTCGTGCCCGACATCGCGCGCGCGATCGCGAATTCGCGTGGCGTCGTCGCGTATGTCGCCAACACCACGCGGCAGCCCGGGCAGACCGATGGCATGGATCTCTCCGATCACGTGCGCGTGGTGCAGGATTACCTCGGGGGCTCCGGCCTCGACGTCGCGCTCGTGAACGACGACACACCGCCCGCGCATCTGCGCTCGCACTACGCCGAGCGCGGTCTCGAATACATGGAGCCGACGTCGATCGAGCTCGAGAAGATCCGTGGGCTCGGCGTGCGCCCGGTGACCGCGCCG
>JANMWW010000199.1:0-5642 GCA_031394155.1 Chloroflexota bacterium
AAGAAGCGCACCACCGCCGGATCACGCCGCAGGCGGACGGCCGCGTAGACGCCCAGGGCAGCGCCGATGGCCGCGATCGCGAGAAGCAGCCACACGCTGTCCGGATCCACGACGAACGCGATCGCGGCGCCACGGAGGGGCAGCCACGGTCCGAGCTCGGCGAGAACAGAGGTCTTTCCCGCCGCGAACGCCTGACCGACGGCGCCAGCCGCACCCAGCGTGATGACAAGCGCGCCCGCGCCAACGGTCGCCGACGCGCTGCGGCCGACGCGTGATCCGAGCACGACGAGCAGGAGCGCGGTCGCGATCGGGACCGCTGTCATCAGAGCGAGCGTCATAGGCCGATGCCGAGCCTACCGTCACCGTACAATCGAGCGCATCGACGGCCACGCTCGTGGCCCCGGCCTGTCACGGGGTGTAGCGCAGCTTGGTAGCGCGCAGCGTTCGGGACGCTGAGGTCCCGGGTTCGAGTCCCGGCACCCCGACCCGCAAGCGACCGGGCGAACGAGCGGCCCGGCATCCCCGCGTCCCGTATCGTCCTCCCGTGACCGAGGTCGCTCGTCGCCGGCAGTACGGTCTCGGCGCCACCGGTGGGCGCATCGGGCACCTGCTCGATAGCGAGAAGGTCTTCGGGTACGTCATGGTCGCGCCGGCGATCGCCTACATCGCGCTCCTGGTCGGTTATCCGTTCGCGATCGCGATCTGGTTCACGATGAGCAACGCCACCGTCGCGCAGCCGATCGCGAATTTCACGGGTCTCGACAATCTGCGTGGCGTGCTCGATGACGACATCTTCAAGCGCGCGCTTGCGAACACCTTCATCTTCACGCTCGCCTCTCAGTTCTTGCAGATGGTCTTCGGCACGCTGCTGGCGTTCCTGCTGCTGAAAAAGTTCCGCGGACGCCGGATCGTGCGCGCGCTCATCCTCCTGCCATTCACCATCCCCGTCGCGATCGGCGCGATGGCCTGGACCTGGATGCTCAATCCGACCTACAGCGTCGTCAACTGGATGTTCGTGCACGCCGGGCTCTTCACCGAGGGGCCGAACTGGTTGGGTGAGGAGATCCCCGCGATGATCTCGATTATCCTCGTGAACGTCTGGCGGAACCTGCCGTTCAGCGCGATCGTTCTCACCGCGGGGATCAGCTCGGTGCCGCAGGAGATCATCGAGGCGGCGGACCTCGACGGCGCGAACTGGTGGATCCGCTGGAACAAGATCATGGTGCCGATCATCGCGCCGATCCTCTACATCGCGCTGCTCTTCTCTCTGGTCTTCACCTTTACCGACATGACCGTGGTCTGGCTGATGACGCGCGGCAATCCGGTGAACGCCACGCACGTCATCGCCTCGTACGCGTTCCAGACCGGCGTGGTCGCCGGTTCGCTCGGCCGTGGCGCGACGATGTCGCTGTTCCTCTTCCCCGTGCTCCTGGGGGGCGCCTACCTGTTCCTGCGGAACGTGCGGTCGAGGAGCATCGATTGATCCTTCGAGCGCATTCACCGCACTCGACCGCGTTCCGCATGCGGCGGCTGCGCAACTCCATCTTTTTCTGGATCGCGCTGTCGTTGTTCATCCTGTTCGCGGTCTTTCCGGTTTACTGGATGGTCGTCACGACCTTCAAACAGGTGAACGACCTCTACAACCTGAGCAATAACCCGCTGTTCTTCCAGCTCGCCCCAACGCTGGATCAAGTGCGCTATCTCTTCGAGCAGACGAACTTCGTCGTGTGGGTCGAGAACACGCTCGAGGTGGGCCTCGTCGTCGTCGCGATCACCCTCCTCGTGTGCGTCCCGGCCGCGTATGCCCTGGCACGGACGCGCTTTCCGGGGTCGGGATCGCTCTCCATCGGGATCTTCCTGACCTACCTCGTGCCTCCGACGCTGCTCTTCCTGCCGCTGTCGCAGCTCGTCGTCGGTCTGGGTCTGGTGAACAGCAAATGGGCGCTGGCGCTCGTGTACCCGACGTTCACGATCCCGTTCTGCACCTGGCTGCTCATTGGCTTCTTCAAGAGCGTGCCGCGCGAGATCACCGAGGCCGCGCGGGTCGATGGCTGCAGCCGGCTGGGCGCGATGTTCCGCATCGTGCTGCCGATCAGCGTGCCAGGCATCCTCACCATCGTGATCTTCGCGTTCACGCTGGTGATGCAGGAGTATGTCTACGCGCTCACGTTCGTCTCGTCCTCGGACCAGAAGATGATCACGCTTGGCGTCGTGACCGACCTCATCCGCGGCGACGTGTTCTTCTGGGGATCGCTGATGGCCGGCGCGCTGATCGTCTCGATCCCCGTGGCCATCGTCTACAACATCTTCATGGACACGTTCGTGCGCGGCATCACCGGCGGCGCGCTGAAATAGCGAAGAGCCGGGCGTGCCGCCCGGCTCTCCCTAGTGTCGCGAGCTCCTCCGAGCTAGCTGACCGGGAACTTCACCAATGAGTCCGAGAGGCGCTTCTTCGCATCGGCGATCGTGTCGTCGATGCTCTTCTTCCCGGTGAGGTAATTGGCGAACATGTCGGAGACATGGTGGTTGAGCAGGGCGTCGTACGCGGCTTGTGACGACGGCCCGGGGTACCCCACGGGCTGAACGAAGTTGGCGATGTCCTGGAGATGGGTCAGCT
This sequence comes from Chloroflexota bacterium, assembly GCA_031394155.1. Classification (GTDB taxonomy): domain Bacteria; phylum Chloroflexota; class Limnocylindria; order P2-11E; family P2-11E; genus CF-39. The sequence continues at coordinate 2,618 of JANMWW010000199.1, forward strand.
TCGTGTCCGAGCCGAGCACGGGCATCGGCTTCTTCTGATGGCCCTTTAGGAACGGGTTGTTGTAGCCCTTGCTCGCGGTGAACTGGCCCTCCCAGTCATCGCTGTAGTCGATGAGGAACTGGCGGGCGGCGTCGATGTTCTTCGAGAAATTCCAGATCCCGTAGACCGTGAATTGGATCGACGCGATCTGGGCCTTCGTGCCCTTGAGCGGGTTGTCGACGTTGATCTTCGCCGCGAGGTCAGGGTTCTGCGTCTCGACCGTGCGGTAGGCGCTGATCGGGTTGTAGATCCAGGCGCCCTTGCCCGATTGCAGGTAGGTGTTGTTGTCGACGTCGGCCCAAGAGAGGGTCGAGTTCTCCATGCTGGCGTACAGCGTCTTGGCCATGTTGAGGACATTGCGCGTCTCCGGGCTGTCGATCGCGACGGTCTTGCCGTCGGTCGAGAACTCGTACGCGCCGTGCGACCACATGAGCGAACGCCAGGTGTGCTCGGCGTCTGAGGTCTGTGAGACCGCCGTGCCGACGGGGTTGCCCGCCGCCTTCAGCTTCGGCGCGAAGGCGATAAGGTCGTCCCACGTCTCGAGGTGATCTTTGGTGAAGCCGGCGGCCTTCCAAAGGTCCGTTCGCCACGAGGACAGGAACGGCACGAGGAAGTCCGGGAAGCCATACCACTTGCCCTTCACCTTGCCGATCGCCTCTCCTGCTGGGATCCACCCGCCGTACTTGGTGGCAGCCCGGTCTGCGATGTCGGTGATGTCGACGAGGCTGCTCGTGAAGAGCGCCGGCAGACCATTGGCGAAGTGGGCGACGAGATCGTGGCCGGACTTCGCGGCGACCTCGGAGGCGAAGCGTGCCGGAAGGTCCGCCTGCGGAATGCGGTCGATCTTCACATCGACGCCGTACTTGGCGCCCCAGGTCTTTGCCCAGCTGTCGAGGTACGTATCGAAGGCGGGAACGAAGTGGCTCCACTGCAGGATCGAAAGCGCGCCCCCGAGCTTCGGCGTCGCCGACGGCGCACTGCTCGCGCCCGTGCCCGTGGTCGTGGTCGCCGTCGGTGCGGCGGTCTGCGCGCCGACGCACGATGCAAGGACTGGGACCGCGGCTGTCGCGGCCGCGCCCTTGAGCAGAGTGCGGCGGCTGATGTTCCGTTGCTTCGTCGTCATGGTTTCGTCCACACGTACCTCCCGTCAGAGTTGTCGCGACGATATACCTGGACGACCACCATGCGCAGTGCGTTTTTCACGCAGCGCGATGAAGGACGCACGCTGACTCGGTCGGTCGCCGCTAGCGGAAGGTCGCGGCGAGCTGGAGCGCTCGCTCCTTCGAGACCTGGGCTTCGAGGCGGATGGTCACGCCGTCCTGCACCCAGACCAACGTGTTGCCCGCCAGGCGCAGGGTGTCGCTGACGATGTTGCCGCTTGGGTCGCGATAGAAGAAGAGGTGCGGCGCGCCCTCCAGCCAATATCCCTGTCCGCCGTTCACGGTCACCGGCTCGACGCGGGTCCCGGGACCGGTCGCCTTCGCAAAGAGTGCCTCGTCGACCGTGCCGCGCGCTTCCACCACGAGCGCGGAGACGCCCGCGCCGGTGGAGACCGGGATACCCGCGCGCTGGCGGTAGACGAGCGTCAGCCGATCGGTCGTCCCGACGGTCTCGACGAACACGTCGTCGGGCGCCCCGAGATCGGCTGACGTCGGGATGCGCGGCGTGAAGCGCACGCGTCGGCGCGCCGCGTCCAGCGTGGTGCGCTCGCCGGCGACCGAGAACTGGAGCGGCGGCAGCGTCGCCGGGACGCTCGGGACGCGGAAGATGTCGATGCCGCGCAGGTGCAGGAACTCCCCGGCCACGCCCCGCACGTCCGGCGAGCCGAGCGTGATGACGACCATGAGCAGTGCGAGCGTGACGAACGCCGGTGCGAAGCCGAAGCGTCTGCGCTCGACTCGGCGCGGCTCGCGCAGCCGCGCGCGCACCGCGCTCGCCATCGCGGTCGGCTGCGGATAGTCGAGGCGCTCGCCGATCTGCCGGAGCGTCGTTTCGAGCTGGTCGTCACGCATGGGCTCAGTCATCGAGAGCGACCTCGCCCATCAGCGCGCGAAGCCGCATGAGCGCGCGCGACAGGCGCGACTTGACCGTTCCGCGCGCGACGCCGAGCGCGTCGGCCATCTCGACTTCCGAGAGATCGAAGAAGTACCGGTATGCGATGACCAGCCTGTCCTCCTCGCGCATCTTTCGCAGGGCACCGAGCACACCGTCGCGGCGTTCGCTGGCCAAGGCCGCGCCCTCGGGCGACAGGGCCGTGTCGGGCGAGGGCCGGTCCAAGGCCACGCTGAGATCGACCGTCGGTCTGCGGGCAGCCGCCTTGCGGCGGTTGATGGCCTCGTTCGCGACGATCCGAAGCAGCCAGGGTCGGAAGGGCGCGCCAGCCCGAAAGCGGTCGAGCGCGTAGAAAGCCTTCACGAAGCCCTCCTGCGCCGCCTCCTCGGCGTCCGCATCGGAGCCCGTGATGACGTACGCGGTGCGGGCCGCGAGCGCTTGGTAGCGCGTCACGAGCGCGGCATACGCGTCCTCGTCACCATGCCTGGCACGCTCCACGAGCTCGGTGTCCTCCGTCGGCCGGCCCTCCACGGAGTCGGATCCCACTCCCTCTACATTCTTCAGGCGCGCTGGTTCCCGAGATAGGTTTTCACTAGACGCGGATCAGGTCGCGCAACGCGTCGTGGCGGGCTTCGACGTCGCCCCGCGTGGCCGCTTCGATGCCGTCGACGCTGAACCGCTCCACCGCGAACGAGGCGCAGACGCTGCCGTGCAGCACCGCGCGGCGCAGGGCCGCGTCGTCGACCGCGCCCTGGTCCGCGAGATAGCCGAGCACGCCGCCGGCAAAGGTGTCCCCGGCACCCGTTGGGTCGACGACCTCCTCGAGCGGCCACGCTGGAGACCAGAACATCGAGTCATTCGTGAAGAGCGTCGCCACGGGCACGCCACGTTTCACCCCGATCGAGCGCGGGCCGAGTGCGAGGATCTCGCGCGC
>JANMWW010000215.1:0-6688 GCA_031394155.1 Chloroflexota bacterium
TCACGTTGAAGATCCGAAAGGGCGACGAGGTCATGGTCATCGGTGGCAAGGACCGCGGGAAGCGCGGCAAGGTCACCGACGTCGACCCCAAGGGCGGCACGGTCCTCGTCGCCGGCGTGAATCTGTCGAAGCGGCACACCAAGGCCAACCCGTCCAAGAACACCAAGGGCGGCATCATCGAGCAGCCCATGCCGCTGAAGTTCGGCAAGGTCATGGTCGTGTGCAACCACTGCGGCAAGCCCACGCGCATCGGGCGGCGCACGAACGAGGACACCAAGGAGCGCGTCTGCAAGCGGTGCGGCGAGGCCATCGTGATCGAGGAGAAGGCCTGATGCCGATCGCAACAGCGCTCAAAGACCGCTACGACTCGAACGTGAAAGACGATCTGCGCAAGCAGTTCTCGTACGGCAACGTCATGCAGATCCCGCGCGTGGACAAGATCATCCTGAACATCGGCATGGGCGAGTCCATCGGCAACTCCAAGGCGATGGACGCGGCCGCCGGTGACCTCGCGCAGATCACCGGGCAGCGCCCGATCGTGACGAAGTCGAAGAAGGCCATCTCGAACTTCAAGCTGCGGATCGGCATGCCGATCGGCCTCAAGGTCACGCTGCGCGGCGAGCGCATGTGGCACTTCCTCGAGAAGCTCATCACGGTCGCGCTCCCGCGCATCCGTGACTTCCAGGGCGTGCCGGACAAGAGCTTCGACGGGCGTGGCAACTACTCGCTCGGTTTGAAAGAGCAGCTGGTCTTCCCGGAGATCGAGTACGACAAGATCGACCGGCTGCGTGGCATGGAGATCACGATCGTCACGACCGCGAAGACGGATGAGGAAGCACGCGCGCTGCTGCGCGGCCTCGGCATGCCCTTCCAGCAGCAGAAGCAGCAGGGGAGCTAGATGGCAAAGAAGAGCCTGATCAACAAATCGAACCGCACGCCCCGGTTCAAGACACAGGGCTACCACCGGTGCCAGATCTGCGGTCGCGCGCGCGGCTACATGCGGAAGTTCGGTCTGTGCCGCATCTGCTTCCGCGAGCGCGCGCTGATGGGCGAGCTGCCGGGCGTGACGAAGTCGAGCTGGTGAGAAGAAGATGACAGAAGAGACGACGAACACCGTCCCAGCCCACGAGGAAGAGCGCCCCGGCGAGCGGATCGCACCGCCGGCCAAGCGCGTTCCGTCGACGCGCAAGCCGCGTCCGCGCGTCGTCGGTGTGCCGAACGATCCGGTCGCGGACCTGCTGACGCGCGTGCGTAACGCCGCGGGCGCGCGGCACGAGAGCGTCTCGATCCCGACCAGCCGCACAAAGGTCGAGATCGCGCGGATCCTCAAGCAGGAAGGCTTCATCGCGTCGTACGACCAGCCGTCGGCGCGCGAGCTGGTGCTGAAGATGAAGTACATCGGCGGCAAGACCCCGGCGGTGTCGGGCCTGCGTCGCATCAGCAAGCCGGGCCTGCGGGTCTACGCGCGCAAGACCGAGATGCCGCGCGTCCTCGGCGGTCTTGGGATCGCGATCGTGTCCACTTCATCGGGTGTGATGACGGGCCGCGAGGCCGAGCGCAAGGGACTGGGCGGGGAGGTGCTCGCATATGTGTGGTAGGCGAGTGAGGAGCGGCTGTGCCGCGACGAACGAGTCGATCAGTCTTGAGCGTGTCTCCCTGGCGCAGCCGGGAGATTGGTCAAGATGAGTCGGATCGGAAGATTGCCGGTGACGGTGCCGGCAGGCGTGGATGTCAAGATCGACGACCACACCCTGAAGCTGAAGGGCCCGAAGGGCGAGCTCGCGCTCACGTTCCACCCGAACGTGAGCGTCAAGCGCGAGGACGGGACGCTGGTCGTTTCCCGCAAGGACGACGAGAAGTCGAACCGCGCGCTCCACGGTCTGACTCGCGCGCTCATCGCGAACATGGTCACGGGCGTCACGACCGGCTATCAGCGCGACCTCGAGATCAGCGGCACGGGTTACCGCGCCGCGGTCCAGGGGAAGAAGCTGAACCTCTCGCTCGGGTTCTCGCACCCGGTCGAGATCGACCCGCCGCCGGGGGTCACGTTCTTCGCCGAGACGCCGCAGAAGCTGCGCGTGTCGGGGATCGACAAGCAGGCCGTAGGCGAGATGGCCGCGAAGATCCGCTCGCTGCGCGTCCCGGACCCGTACAAGGCGAAGGGCATCAAGTACGCGGAAGAGCGCATCAAGCGCAAGGCAGGCAAGGCCGGCAAGGTCGGCGCGAAGGCCTAGGGGAGGTAACGACATGGCTGTGAAGAGTCGAGAGTCGAGCCGCATCCGCCGTCACGCGCGCGTGCGCGCGAAGGTGAAGGGCAGCTCCGCGCGTCCACGGCTCGCCGTCTACCGCTCCATCACGCACATCTACGCGCAGCTCATCGACGATGTCGCGGGGAAGACCCTCGCCGCCGCGTCGAGCCTCGACGCGCGTGACAGCAAGGACAAGAAGTCGGAGCGCGCGAAGGCCGTGGGGACCGCGCTCGGCGAGCGGGCGAAGAAGGCCGGCATCAGCGAGGTCGTCTTCGATCGCGGCGGGTACCGCTACCACGGACGAGTGAAGGCGCTGGCCGAGGGTGTTCGCGCCGCTGGAGTGAAGGTCTGATGCCACGTATCGATGGAAATCGTCTCGAGCTTACGGAGCGCGTCGTACAGATCAACCGCGTGTCGAAGGTCGTGAAGGGTGGACGCAGATTCAGCTTCTCGGCCATCGTCGTCGTTGGCGACGGTCGCGGTCACGTCGGCGCGGGCCTGGGCAAGGCCGACGAGGTGCCGGACGCGATCAAGAAGGGCATCGAGGACGCGAAGAAGCACATCATCCGCGTGCCCCTGGTCGATCGCACCATCCCGCACCCGATCACCGCTGACTTCGGTGCGGCCAAGGTGCTCCTGCGCCCCGCATCGAAGGGCACCGGTGTCATCGCCGGCGGCTCCGTTCGCGCCGTCGTCGAGTCGGCCGGCATCTCGGACATCCTGTCCAAGTCGCTTGGCAGCTCGAACCCGGTGAACGTCGTCATGGCGACGATGACCGCGCTCAAGGCGCTTCGCTCCGCCGATCAGATCAGCGAGATGCGCGGCATCAACGTCGGCCGCAAGAAGCCCGCGCCCGCGGACGCGCTGGCCAACGCATGAGCAAGCTCACCATTCGTCAGCACAAGAGCGCCATCGGCGAGAAGGAAGCGCAGATCCAGACGCTCGCGTCGCTCGGCCTGCGCCGGCCCGGCAACATGGTCGAGCGCGAGGACAGCGTCACGCTCCGCGGTCAGCTGCGCAAGGTCGCCCACCTCATCAACGTCGAAGAGGCCAAGGCCGCTCCCGAGAAGCCCGCGGCGAAGCGCGAGCAAGCCATCAAGGAGCCGACGGCATGAAACAACATGAGATGAAGGCGCCGAAGGGCGCGCGCCACGCGGTCCGCCGTCTTGGCCGCGGCATCAGCATGGGCCAGGGCAAGACCGGTGGTCGTGGCACCAAGGGTCAGAAGGCCCGCACCGGTGGCAGCATCCCGGGCTGGTTCGAAGGTGGCCAGACCCCGATCCACATGCGCATCCCGAAGATGCGCGGCTTCAAGAACCGCTTCCGCTCGCCGTTCGTCGCGGTGAACGTCGATCGCCTCTCCGATTACGCGATCGACGGCAAGGTGACGCCCCAGACGCTCGCGGCGAAAGGCCTCGTGCGTACGGACGCAAAGATCAAGATCCTCGCGAACGGTGATGTCACCGGCAAGTTCGAAGTGCACGCGCACGCGGTCTCGGCCACGGCGCGCGAAAAGATCGAGTCGGCCGGCGGCTCCATCGTGCTGATCGCCTAGCCAGTGGGCATGTTCACCGCGCTGCTCGAGGCATTCCGCACGCCCGACCTGCGCAACAAGATCCTGTTCACGCTGGGCATGCTGGTCGTGTTCCGATTCCTCGCGCACGTGCCGCTGCCGGGCGTCGACCAGGCTCAGCTGCAGAACGTGCTCGCGGGCAGCCAGCTCCTCAACCTGCTCGATCTGTTCTCGGGCGGTGGGTTGGCGCGCCTCTCGGTCGTGGCGCTCGGAGTGAACCCGTACATCAACGCCTCGATCATCATGACGCTGCTCAACCAGACGATCCCCGCCCTCGAGAACCTCTCGAAAGAGGGTGAGTACGGGCGTAACAAGATCAACCAGTACACCCGCATCCTCACCGTGCCGCTCGCGCTCCTTCAGGGCATCGGGGTCGCGGTGTTCATGCAGCGGTCTGGCGTGCTCCCGGCGTTCGGCCCGTCCGACCTCGGCCTGACCGTCGCGATCCTCGCGTCCTTGGTCGCGGGAACGCTCATCCTCATGTGGCTCGGTGAGCTCATCAGCGAGCGCGGCATCGGCAACGGCATCAGCTTCATCATCTTCGCGGGCATCGTCGGCCGGCTGCCGACCACGGTCGCGCAGACCCTCGAGGTGCAGACGAACTTCATCGCGCTGGCGTCGATCGCCATCGTCGGAGTGCTCGTGATCGCGGCGATCATCTTCATCCAGGAAGGTCAGCGCCGGATCCCGGTGCAGTACGCCAAGCGCGTCCGCGGCACGCGGATGTACTCAGGCGGCAGCACGTTCATCCCGCTGCGGGTGAACTCCGCCGGCGTCATCCCGATCATCTTCGCGATCTCGATCCTGCTGTTACCCAGTCAGGTGGCGCAGTACTTCACGAACTCCGAGACCGACTGGTTGAAGAGCGCCTCGACGGCGATCGTCGGCGCCTTCGCGAACCCGGTCTTCTACAACAGCCTGTACTTCCTGCTCGTCGTGGTCTTCACGTTCTTCTACACGGCGTTCACCTTCATCCCGAACGACGTCGCGGAGAACATCAAGCGCTACGGCGGATTCATCCCGGGCATCCGCCCCGGCAAGCCGACCGCGGACTTCCTCCAGCGCGTGGTGACGCGCATCACCATCGCCGGCGCGTTGTTCCTCGGCATCGTCGCGGTCATGCCGACGCTCATCGGCGACCTCACTGGCGTGCAGACGCTGCGCCTCGGTGGCACGAGCGTGCTCATCGTGGTCGGCGTGGTCGTCGAGACGATGAAGCAGCTCGAGGCCCAGCTCCTCCAGCGTTCGTACGAGGGGTTCATCCGCTAGGTGAAACTCAGGGCACCGGGCGCAGGCGCATGATCAAAGGCGACCTGGTCTTCATGGGTCCACCCGGGTCGGGGAAAGGCACGCAGGCGCAGACGCTGGTGCGCGACGGCATCGTGCAGCTTTCGACGGGCGAGCTCTTCCGCGACAACATCAAGCGAGGGACCGCGCTCGGCCAGAAGGCGAAGGCCTATATCGATCGCGGCGACTACGTCCCCGACGAAGTGACCGTGGACATGGTCCGCGAATGGCTGCGTGGCATCTCGAAGGACACGAGGATCGTGTTCGACGGTTTTCCACGCACGGTCGCGCAAGCCGACGAGCTCGACGCGTTGCTCAGCGAGTTCGGTCGAAAGGTCGAGTCGGTGATCCTCATCGACGCACCGCGCGAGGAGCTGCTTCGGCGTCTGACGAAACGTTCTGCGGAGCAGGGCCGCACCGACGACACGCCGGCGGTCATCGGCCGGCGCCTCGACGTGTACAAAGAGCAGACCCAGCCCGTGGTCGATCACTACAAGCGGAAGGCGCTGGTGCATCTGGTCGACGGTCTCGGCACTCGCGAAGACGTGACCATGCGGCTGCGCAGTGCGATGGCCGAATGATCACGCTCAAGTCGAACGACGAGACCGCGAAGATGCGCGAGGCCGGGCTGATCGTGGCGGAGATGCTCGCGTCATGCCGGGCCGCCGTGCGGCCGGGCGTGACCACGGCGGAGCTCGATCGCATCGCAGCCGATGTGTTGAGGAAGCGGGGCGCGACATCGAATTTCAAGAACTACGGCGTACCCGTGCTCCCGCCGTTCCCGGGCGTGATCTGCACGAGCGTCAACGAGCAGATCGTGCACGGCATCCCCGGCAAACGGAAGCTGCGCGATGGCGAGATCATCTCGATCGACGCCGGAGCGATCGTCGATGGCTGGCACGCCGACGCCGCGATCACGGTGCCGGTGGGCACGGTGTCGCCCCAAGCGGACAAGCTCATCCGCGTGACCGATGAGGCACTGCGGCGCGGGATCGCCGCGGCCCAGGTCGGCAAGCGGCTCGGAGACATCGGCGCAGCCGTCCAGAAATGGGTCGAATCGCAGGGCTTCACGGTCGTCCGGAACTACGTCGGCCACGGCATCGGGCGGGCCATGCACGAGGACCCCCAGGTGCCGAACTACGGCGCGGCCGAGCGGGGCCTCCAGATAAAGGAAGGCCTCTGCATCGCCATCGAGCCCATGGTGAACATCGGGGGTCCCCAGACCCAGACGCTGGACGACAAATGGACCGTGGTGACCGCAGATGGCAGCCTGTCGGCCCATTTCGAGCACACCCTGTGGTGCACGGCAAAGGGCCCCGTTGTTCTTACCGCGCCGGGGAATCGGGCAGCGGCAGCCGCATGAACGGCCCGGGTTTTTGAGCAGAGGCGGCCGCTTGAAACGGCCCGATTGTTTGAGCGGCGGTCGCGGCATGACCCGGCGTGGACTCCGGCGGACGCTTTGGGTACAATTTACGTTCCCGTGTGCGGTCGCCGCGGAGTCGTCTGCGTTTGGAGAACATGGCAAGCAGTAAGCCGTCGAACAAGGATGTGATCGAGGTGGAGGGTACCGTCGCGGAGG
>JANMWW010000231.1:0-24782 GCA_031394155.1 Chloroflexota bacterium
CCGCGCGACCCTGGTTTCCCAGGACGTGCAGCTGTTCTCCGCCTCAGTGCGCGACAACCTCACGTTCTTCGATCCCACCATCGACGATGCGCACATCACGCGGATCCTGGACCAGATCGGCCTGCGCGATTGGCTGCGCGCGCAGGAGAACGAGGGTGGTCGGGGACTTGACGCGCATCTCGGGTCCGGTGCGCTGTCCGCCGGCGAGGCACAGCTGGTCGCGCTCGGTCGCGTCTTCCTGCGGGATCCCGGTCTGGTGATCCTCGACGAGGCGTCATCACGACTCGATCCCGTGACGGAGCGCCAGATCGAGACCGCCATCGACGCCCTTCTTGTGGATCGAACGGGCATCGTGATCGCGCATCGCCTCGCCACGTTGCGGCGGTGCGACGACGTGCTGATCCTTGATGAGGGACGCGTCGTGGAGCACGGTACGCGCGCGGCGTTGGCGAATGATCCGTCGTCGCGTTTTGCGCAGCTGCTCCGCACCGGCCTAGAGCAGGTGCTCGCATGAGCGCGGTGCGCGGAGCCGAGTCGATCGGCACGGGAAGGTTCCTGTGGCGCACGGTGTGGTTCCGCCCTGGCTGGTACATCGCCGACAACATCCTCTGGATCGGCTTCTACTGCTCGCGTCTGCTGCCGGGCCTGATCGCGCAGCAGGCGTTCAACGCATTGCAGAGCGGACATCCCGATGCCGCCGCGATCCTGTGGTTCGCCGCGCTGTTCATGGGCGCCGGCGTCGTCGAGGCAACGGTCGTCACGATCGGTCACTACACCGACGTGTTCTTCCGCTTCGGCGTCAGCGCGATGCTGCAGCGCAACATGCTCGTCGAGATCCTGCGCCGGCCCGGGGCGCGCGCTCTGGACCGCACGCCGGGCGAGGCGCAGAGCGTGTTCCGCGACGATGTCGAGCACGCCGAGGACGGCTCCGATTGGACGATCGACATGATCGGGAACTTCGTGTTCGCGGCCGTCGCGATGTGGATCCTCGTCAGCGTGAACGCGCGGATCGCCGTCTTCGTGTTCGTGCCTCTCGTCGCGATCGTGGTCATCGCACAGATCGCGCAGACGCGGCTGCGTCGATCGCGCGCCGCAAGCCAGCAGGCGATCAGCCGTGTGACCGGCGCTCTGGGCGAGATCTTCGGCGCGGTGCAGGCGGTGCAGCTCGCGCGAGCTGAGGGCGGGGTCGTGGAGCATTTCCGCGGCCTCTCCGAGACGCGCCGGAAGACCATCCTGCGCGAGCGCGCGGTGCAGCTGGTCACGCAGTCGCTGTACTGGAACACGGTCTACCTGGGCACGGGATTGATTCTTCTGCTCGGCGCTCAGTCGATGCGCGATGGCTCGTTCACCGTCGGCGATTTCGCGCTGTTCGTCTCGTATCTCGGGTTCGTCACGGAGTTCAGCGGCTTCGCCGGTCTGTTCGTCACGCAGTACAAGCAGCTCGCGATCTCGGTGCGCCGCATGCTCGCGTTGATGCGCGGCAATAGCTCGGACGTGAGTGCCGCGGGTCTCATCGCGCACCCTGAACTGCAGCTGTCCGGGCCCCTTCCGGTTCCCGCGCTCCCGAGCGCCGCGCCGCCGCTGCGGCGTCTCGAGGCGTCGAGCCTCAGCTGTCGCCACGCTCGCGTTGCTCGTGAGGGCGAGCGCGTGCCGGGGATCCAGGATGTGTCGCTGTCCCTCGAGCGCGGGACGCTCACGGTGATCACCGGGCGCATCGGGTCCGGCAAGACGACGCTGCTGCGCGCGCTGCTCGGGCTGCTGCCGCTTGATGCGGGCGAGATCCGGTGGAACGGCGCGATCGTCGACGATCCGGCGACGTTCTTCGTTCCACCGCGGTCGGCGTACTTGCCGCAGCTGCCCCGTCTGTTCAGCGGATCGCTGCGCGAGAACATCTTGCTCGGACGCGACGCCGAGACTGCGGCGATCGCCACCGCGATCCGATCCGCGGTGCTCGAGCACGACCTCGAGCTGTTCCCGCAGGGCCTCGACACGCGCGTCGGATCGCGAGGGGTGCGACTGTCAGGCGGTCAGGTGCAGCGCGCAGCCGCGGCGCGGGCGCTGGTGCGGCCAGCGGAGCTACTCGTCGTCGACGACCTGTCATCGGCGCTCGACGTCAACACCGAGCGCACGTTGTGGGAGCGGCTCATCGACGAGGCGACGGTGCGTCGCACCATCCTCGCGGTCTCGCACCGCCGGCCTGCGCTCCGGCGAGCCGACCACATCGTCGTGTTGAAGGACGGACGAGTCGACGCGGCTGGCTCGCTCGACGAGCTGCTCGAGGGATCAGATGAGATGCGCCGCCTGTGGCAGGACGACGAGGCGGCCCAATTGAGCTAGCAGCTAGCGCTTCGCTGGCGTCGCCGCGAGGTCGTAGTCGAGCTGGTATTCGGCAGTGGAGCCGTGCGGTGCTCCGAACGTGCCCTCGCCGGAGATCCCCGTTAGCTCGTCGGTCCCTGAGCCCTCGATGAGTGCCCAGTCGCCCTGCGCGGTCTTCCCGTCGAATGTGCCGATCGTCTGGATCAGGAAGGTGCCCTTCTTGCCACCGAGGCTCCCGACCACGCGCTGGATCCCGACGAACGTCGCGGTTTTCGGGTCGGGATAGGCCATGAGCCAGATCACCTTGCCCTCGCCCTCGATGTCGCCCCTGAAATTCTGCGTGACCTTCGCTTCGGTGAGCTTGCCGCCACCATCGAGCTGCTGATAGGTCTTCTCGTCCCAGTCCTGGATCTCGAATGTGCCCTGTGCTGTCTTGGTCATTTCGTCACCTCCGTTCCACAGCGCGATCTGCCGCACATGTCATGCCGTCGTGCGTTCGTATTGCAACTGGCGCGAATTGCCTCTGAATCCGATGCGCTCGTATCACCGATGTGAATGCTCGAGCGCGGTCCGATCCTTCGCCAGCGCTCCGAGGCGAGGCGTTGCATGCGGGCCATGTCCAGAGGCCGGCCATACGGACGATGCACGGCTAGCTTGTGTCGGTCTTGTCGGGCGCTTCGAGGTGCCTGCGTCGGTGCTCGGCCGAGTGTCCAATGAGGTCGTTCGGCCAGATACTCGAACGTCTCTTCCTGAAGTACTGATCCGGCAGACGGCGCATGGCCGCGATGGTTTCTCTGTGTATCTTGCGGTGATACGCGACGACATCGCGCGCGCGGCGCGAGCGCCAGCGTTCGTAGAGCACACGGTTCTGACGGTCGAACCGCAGCCCCTTGAGCTCCGGGTCGGAGCCCTCCTTGCGCAGTGCGCGGAGCGCGTTGTGCCGCCATTCGACGATGTGGGCGAGCGCGTCTTTGCGCGTCCACTTTTCGCGGTCGATGCGCGCACGCGCACCGAAGCCAGGCACGGGCGCTTCGAGACCCTTGCTCCGAAGGCGGCGGACCACCGCGTCCAGCGCGCGGTACTCCTTCTCGACGCGCGCCATCGTCTCGCGCTTGTTGTGCATCACGGTCTGGCGCAGCCCTAGGCCTTCAGGAACTCGGCGAGCAGCCGGTGGAAGTGATGCACACCGGTCTCGCGGGTCGGTGAGTAGCGGCCGCGGTCGTAGATGCGGCTGCGCACGCCGCGCTGCACCGCCTCGACGATCGCCTCGTCCTCGCGCTCGACGCGGTCGAGGCCCCCACCGGCTCCGAGGTCGCGCTTCGACTGATCCCAGACGAACGGCAGAAATGCCACCTTCGTCCGATCGACCGAGAGCGGCATGACCACGTTGACCGAAATTCCCCACGGATAGACGTTGAACATCGTGGTCGGGAAGAGCCAGTAGTAATACGCTGCGACTTGGCGTTTCGCATCCGGATGTGACGCACTCAACGCGAACGTTGGCTCGCCTGGCTTTCCAACTCCCAGCTGCAGTACGCCATAACGCTCGAGCTCGACGGCGTACGCGCCGTAGTCGAGCGTCGCGGCGAGACTCGAGTGGACGTACGGGATGTGAAAGCCCTCGAGGTAGTTGTCGACGTAGAGCGCCCAGTTCGCGTTCACCAGATAGTCGCGAGCGCCGGCAGCGTCGTACATCAGACTCGCGAACGGCAGGCCGGCGAGCCGTTCGCGCATTCCGCGCGCCACGTCGCCGAAGGGCATTGCCGGATCGAGCGCGACCATCAGGAACCGCTCGAAGCGCTCGAGCGCGACCGCGCGAAGGTCGTCGGCGGGCGAGGGGAAATCGCGTGTGCCTTCGAATTCGGGCATCGAGTGGAACTTCCCGTCGAGCGTGAAGCGGCGACCGTGATAGCGGCAGCGCAGCTGTTGCTCGTGCGACGGCCCTTCCACGACGAGCGTCCCACGATGGGTGCACACGTTCGACAGGCAGTGGATCGCGTCAGCCTGGTCGCGCGTGAGAAGGAGCGGCTCGTCCAGTGCACCTGGCACGAGCGTGAACGGGTAGACCTGCCCGGCGACCTTCACGACGTCATCGTGTGCCGCGTAGTGCCATGTTCGCGCGAAGATGCGGTCACGCTGCATGCGGAACAGCTCCGGATCCGAGTACACGCGGCCCGGGAGTGTGCGCGCGACCCGGATGTCGGCGTCGATGTCGAAGCTGAACGGCGTGCCCATGCGACCGGATGCTACCGGGGCACAATCCCGGGATGCGCGGCGTTCGCGATGGCGTCTTCGTGTCGGAGCAGCTGCCGCCGCTTCGCCTGCGAGTCGCGCCCCAACTGCACTACATCGGCTCGTTCACGTTCGAGCTCACGAACGTGGCCCGGTCGAGCGTCACCTCTTCGTCGAGACCGAGGGATCCGGCATCGGGCGGATGCTGGTCCTGCACCAGCCTGCGCGACGAGTTGGCCGAGTCGCCGGAGGCCGAGATGGCGTACGCGGCGTCCTTCTCTGGAAGGACACGGTCTTGCCCTGCCCGATCGTCAGGCCGTCGCCCGGTTCGCGCGTGTCATGGGCGAGGACCGGCGCAGCGAGCTGCTGATCTTCTATCACGAGATCGACGGTGCCGAGGACGGCATCCTCGAGCGCGCCGAGCCTGCATTCGAGGTCACAATGGAACGCTCATGAGCAACGAATCCTTCGCTCTCGTCCTTCATTCCCATCTGCCCTACGCGCGCGGCGCAGGCCGCTGGCCTCATGGCGAGGAGTGGGTGCATGAGGCGATCCTCGGCACGTACCTGCCGCTCCTCGGTCTGCTTCACGATCTGCGCGAGAGCGGCGTCGCCTATCGCATGACGATCGGGCTCACCCCAACGCTGCTCGAGCAGCTCGCGGACCGGGACATCGATCACCGTTTCATCGAGTACGTCGACGATCAGATCAAGCGCGCCGACCAGGACGTGAAGCGATTCGCCGGCAGCGGTGACACCGAACGCGGCGGAGTGGCGATGTTCTATGTCTCGCTCTTCCGCGCGCATCGCCATGCGTACATCGGGCGCTTCGGTCGCGACGTCGTCGGCGCATTCGCCGATCTCGCGCGCACCGGGCACATCGAGATCCTCACGTCGGGCGCGACGCATGGTTACCTGCCGATGCTCGACACGCCGTCGGCGCATGCGCAGCTCGCCGTCGGTACGCGGACGACACGGCGGCGCACCGGCGTCGAGACGCGCGGGATCTGGCTGCCGGAGTGCGCGTATGCGCCGGGCCTCGAGGAGATCCTCGAGGCGTATGGCTTGACGCATTTCTTCAGCGATGCTGCGCTGCTCGGCGGCAAGCGTCTCGTGGGCGCGGGGCATCGCTTCGAGCGGCGCCGCTCTGGCGACGCGATCAGCGCGCCGCTCGTGGACCCGAACGCCGTCGACGTGCTCCGTCCGTATCTCGTGCGTGAGTCGAACGTCGCGGTCGTCGCGCGGCACGACACCGTGTCCGGTCAGGTCTGGTCCGCGATGATGGGGTACCCCGGCGATGTGTCGTATCGAGAGTTCCACCGCAAAGATGAGAAGAGCGGGCTGAGGTACTGGCGCGTCACCGACGTCACGAGCGGACTCGATCGCAAAGCGGCGTACTCACCTGGCGCGGCAGCGGACAGCGTGCGCTCGCACGCCGACCACTTCGTCGGACTGGTGCGCGACACGCTCGCAAAGCGGCCGCATCCGGACCGCCCGGCGTTGCTGACAGTCACCTTCGATGCGGAGTTGTTCGGTCACTGGTGGTTCGAGGGCATCGACTGGCTGGGACGCGTGCTCCGCGATCTCGCGGCGAACGGACCGCGTCCCGTCACCGCGGACGAGTATCTGCGTGCGAATCCCGCGCGCGAGCGCGTCGAGCTGCAGGAAGGCTCGTGGGGCAAGAACAACGATCACTCCACGTGGGTCAACGAGCGCACGTCGTGGATGTGGGACGAGCTCGCGCGCATGGCACGTGAGATGACGGGGCTGACGCAAGCGATCCCAACTGGTCACATCAAGGAACGAGCCGCACGTCAGGCCGCGCGCGAGCTGCTCCTCGCGCAATCGAGCGACTGGCCGTTCCTCGTGACGACCGGACAGGCCGCTGACTACGCCGCGGAGCGATTCCGCAGCCACGCGCTTCGCTTCCGCCGCGCCGTGCAGATCGCGCGCGAAGGCACGGCGGACGATGAGGTGGAGCTGCGGAGTCTGGAGCGCGCGGACAACCCGTTCCCCGATGCGAGCCCCGCGGATTTCTCCGCGGGCGTGCTGGTCTAACCCTTCTTTTCGGGAGCCTTCGCGGCAGCGGGCTTCGTGCCACCCGGAGCAGGTGCAACGGGCTTTCCACCAGCGGCAGCACCGGGCTTCGCGCCAGCGGCAGGCGCACCCGGCTTCGCGGCGGCGCCGGCGGCCGGCGCGGCCTCACCCTCGGCACCTTCCTCGCCCACGGCGCCCTCCGCACCTTCGGCGGCAGCGGCCGGAGCCGGCGCCTCCTCTTCGACGCGCACCGGAACGACGCGGACGATGAGCTCATCGCCTTCGTCGAGGATCTCGACCTTCGACGCGTCGACCTTGAGGTCGCGCACATACAGCGAGTCGTCGATCTCGAGCAGGCTGGACAGGTCGACCTCGATGGCGTGCGGGATGTCCTGCGGGAAGGCCTCGACGTTGATCTCGCTCTTCGCGTGCACGAGCACGCCGCCGCCCTTCACCGCGGGTGACTCGCCCACGAAGTGGACCGGGACCTCGGCGTGCACCTTCTCGGTGAGGGAGACGCGGAGAAAGTCGACGTGGAGGAGCTTGCCGGTCAGGGTGCTGCGCGTGACGTCGTGGATGAGGACGGGCTGATCTCCGTCCGCAAGTCCCTCAAGAGTCATGAGAGTGGTATTTCCCCAGCGGCGGTAGCCGCGCTCGAACTCGCGCTGGTCAGTCTGAACGTTCGTCGAGTCCTTGTGGCCGCCGAACACGACGCCGGGCAGCACGCCTTCACGGCGCAGGCGATTGACCTGCTTGCCGGTGAGCGCGCGCGGCTTGATGGCGATCTTCTGTGTATCAGCCAACGTGGAACTCCCCTTCGAGCTGCTGCGGAGATCTGATTATGCGGTGCTCACGGCGGTGTTGGGAAGTCGACGACCACACGGCTCGGTCCAAGGAGCGTGAGCACTGTCGGGCAGACCGGCCGCTCCATACCGACGCCAAAGCGGATCACTCCTTCGAAGTCCTCGACCAGCTTGACCTCGCGGATCACGATCAGCCCGACGCGGAACGGATCCGGCTGCGGGTAGCTCTTCTGTCCGTTGTCGTTGTGGGCTTGACCGCCCAGGCGCACCGAGAAGAAGGCGTTCCCGTCGACGCGGACCGCTTGCCCGCTCGGGGCGGTGAAGCTGCTCGCGAGCTCGATCCGGTACTCGGGCACAGAGGGGCCTGAGAACTCGAACACCAGGCGATCGAAGCCAGGGTTGTGGGCCGCGCGCATCGCGACCAGGCGCGATGCGCCCAGCGGCGACCCGCCCGTGAGCGGCGCGCACGCCAGCGATGGCGTGCCGCCGGGGCTGGTCGTCGGAGCGGCGGTCGGCGTCGCCGTTGAAGCGGTCGTCGGGGTCGGCGTGCGCGTCGCGGTCGGCGCTGCCGTCGCCGGAGCTGCCGACGTGGCGGCGACCGTCGGCGTCGGCGTGATCCGCACCGTTTCGGGCGTGCAAGCGAGCGCTACGACGGAAGTGAGCGTCAACAGTGCGCCGAGCAGGTAGTTTCGAGTCCTCATCTGTTCCAACTCTCTCTCAGGATGACCGTCGTGTCGAGTTGAAAGACAAACGAATGAAGCAAACGTACGGTATGGGTACGAAACGTGTGTCTGAGCTTCATCTGCGGTAAAATGCTTGGAATTGGCCGATCGCCTGCGATTGGCGCTGGTTTTCCACCAGCACCAGCCGGCTGGGAACTTCCCACACGTCTTCTCCGAAGTGACAGAGCGTGCGTACGCACCGCTCGTGGCCGCTCTCTACAGGCACCCCGAAGTAAAAGCGTCCCTCCATTTCTCCGGTCCGCTGCTCGACTGGCTCGAGCGGAACCGGCCGGATGTCATTGGTGATCTCTCTGACCTCGTTCGCCGCGGTCAGATCGAGCTCCTCTCCGGTGGCTACTACGAGCCGATCCTCGTCGGCGTCCCGCGCCGCGATGCCGTAGGGCAGATCCGCTCGCTCTCCGATCGCGTGCACGCGGTGTTCGGCCAGCGGCCGCTCGGCGCGTGGCTCACGGAGCGCGTGTGGGAGCCGCACGTCCCATCGATCATGGCCGAGGCCGGCATCGCCTACACCGTCCTCGACGACGAGCACTTCCTCCGTGCAGGTCTGAAGAAGGACGAGCTCGGCGAGTCGTACATCACCGAAGACCAGGGCCTGCCGCTCGTCGTCATGCCCGGAAGCGTGAAGTTGCGCTACCTCATCCCGTTCCGTGACGTGTCCGCATCCATCAAAGAGCTCCGCGAGCGCCATGCCGCGGGCGCGAAGCTCGTCGTCTACGCGGACGATGGCGAGAAGTTCGGCGCATGGCCGGGCACGCATCAGCGCGTTCATAAGGATGGCTGGCTCGAGCAGTTCTTCAGCGCGATCGCGCAGGCTGACTTCATTCAAACAGCGACGCTCGAGGACGCGTGGATCTTCCAGAAGCCGGCACGGCGCATCTACATCCCCGGCGGCTCGTATCCCGAGATGTCCGAGTGGGCGTTCGACGCCCCGGCCGCGCGCCGCTTCGTGCAGGCGCGCCACAAGCTGGGGGAGGATCTCGAAGCTCTGGTGACGGCGCCGCTGTGGCGGAACTTCTTCTCGAAGTACCCCGAGTCCAACGCGCTGCACAAGCGCATGCTCATCGTCTCCGACGAGCTCGCGCGGCGTAGCATCCTCGACTCGTCGCAGGAAGTGCGTCAGGCGCAGCAGAACCTGTGGCGCGCTCAGGGCAACGACGTCTATTGGCACGGTGTGTTCGGCGGCATCTACTTCCCGCACCTGCGGGCGGATGCGTACGCCTCGCTGCTGAAGGCCGAGCGCATCCTGTCCGAGCGACGCGTCGCTGCGGGCGAGCAGCGCGACTACGACGTCGACGGCTACGACGAGTACATCTTCCGCGGCAACGTCGGAGCGGTGTTCGTGCACGTCCAGGGCGGATCGATCATCGAGTGGGATCTCTACCCGTCCGCGACTAACCTGGTCGACACGCTCGCGCGCCGACCCGAGGCCGAGCATGAGGATCTGCGCCGCGCCGAGAAGGCCGGCAAGGTGATCACGGGCAAGGCCGCCGACTCCAAATCGATCCACGAAGGTGTGCGGGCGAAGGAGCGCGGACTCTCGAAGCTCCTCGAGTACGACCCGGCGCGCCGCGCATTCTTCCAGGACTCGTTCCGCGTCGGCAAGGATGAGCCCGTGAATCTCGCGGGGACGAACTACACGCTTTCGCCGCAGCGCGAGGCGCGTACGGTATCGCTCACGCTCGAGCCGCCGGCGAAATCGCTCGCATCGCTGCCGGGCTTCGGCCTGCGTAAGGACATCCGCATCGCCGACGAGGGCGTGGCCGCGGGCGTGCGCTACCGCCTGCGCAACGACGGCGAAGAGGCGATCGAGCTCTCGTTCACGAGCACGTCGAACATCGGTCTGCTCAACGAACAGGAACCGGGCGACACCATCACGATCGGCACGAAGAAGACGACGGCCGGCAAGGCGCTCGACGTAAAGAACGCCGTCGAAGTCGTCGTCCACTCCGGATCGCATCACTTCGATCTCACGCTTGCGATCGATCCGCCGGCGCTCGTCTCGACGAAGCCGATCTACGCGATCTCAAATTCTGAGAATGGCTTCGAGCGCATCTACCAGCAGCTCGAGGTGAACATGACCTGGGAGGTCGAGATCGAGCCCGATGGCCATGTCGATCTCGAGGTCCGTGGAACCGCGATCGGCCAAATGGTCGAGCCGGAGGCCACGCGACCGACCGCTCGCCGCAGAAAGGCCGCCAACCAGGCTGACACCGCGCGCATGCCCCGGAGGTAACACAGTCGTGGCGAAGCGTGCCGCGCGAGACCGTTTTGTCGTCCGACCCGAAGAGGGCCAGCTGACGCTCGCGGACATCGACCCCGGCAAGACGAAGGGCATCCGCAAGCCCGAGGCGAAGGCCGAACGGTCGCGGGACCTCGCTCGTCTGCTCGAGCTCCAAACGCGGCTCTACGCGGAGAACACGCGCTCTCTGCTCCTCGTCCTTCAGGGCATGGACACATCCGGCAAGGACGGGACGATCACCCACGTCATCGGCGGGATCAACCCGCTCGGCGTGCGCATCACCGGCTTCAAGGCACCGACCGACGAGGAGCGCAAGCACGACTTCCTCTGGCGGATCCGGAAGGCTCTGCCACAGCCGGGCGAGATCGCGATCTTCAACCGCTCCCACTACGAGGATGTGCTCATCGCCCGTGTGAAGAACCTCGTACCGCCGTCCGTCTGGCAGAAGCGCTACGACGAGATCAATCGCTTCGAGGAGCAGGTCACCGCCGCCGGCACGACGATCGTGAAGGTGTGCCTGCACATCTCCTTTGACGAGCAGCGCAAGAGACTGCTGTCGCGTCTGCTCACGCTGGAGAAACGCTGGAAGTTCAATCCGAACGATCTCGAGGAGCGCTCGCGCTGGCCGGAATACCAGACGGCCTACGACGCGGCGCTCTTCCGCTGCTCGATCAAGGCCGCACCGTGGTACGTCGTTCCGGCGGACAAGAAGTGGTACCGGCCGGACGCGTTCGCCGACAAGAACGAGGACACGGATGGCGCTGCCAGCGAGAGGCCCGCGAGCGACGCACCTGCGCGCCGGCGCCGGCCGATTGCCGCTCGGCGCAGGCCTGCTGCGCGGCATCATCGGAAGCCGGCGTGATGTACCAGCCGGCTCCGCCGCCGCAGCCGCCGGCTCCGCCGCCGCAGCCGCGATCCTCTGGCTCGAGTGGCGCCGCCTTGCTGCTCGTCGGCGTCATCCTGGGCGGGCTCGCCGGAGGCGCAGCAGCCACGGTCATCGGGGGACGGGCACCGGGCGATCTGGTCGCGATCTCACCTGCGCCGACCTCGCTCCCGAGCACCGCACCGGTCAGCATCCCGGCGGGCTCCGACACGATCGTCGACGCTGTTCGCCAGCTGCTTCCGGCCGTCGTCACGGTCGTGAACAAATCGGCCAACGGCCAGGCGCAGTCGAGCGGGTCGGGCTTCGTGATCGACGCGCAGCAGGGCTACGTCGCGACGAACAATCATGTCGTCGAGAACGGGCGCGGCGGCGTCGGCGCGTCGTTCGACGTGATCTTCTTTGACAACCGCACCGTGAAGGCCACGCTCGTCGGGCGCGACGTGCAGACGGACATCGCGGTGCTCAAGGTCCCGGCGCAAGGGCTGGTCTCCGCGGCGCTCGCGGACTCCGAGCAGGCGCCGGTCGGCGCGACGGTCGTCGCGATCGGCAGCCCGCTCGGTGAATTCCAGAACACCGTCACCCAGGGCGTCGTCTCGGCGAAGGGACGGCGCGTGCAGGAGAGCACGAACGTCATCCTCGAGGACCTCATCCAGACCGACGCCGCGATCAACCCCGGCAACTCGGGCGGCCCGCTCATCTGGGTCGCCGCGAAACAGGTCGTCGGTATGAACACGCTCGTGCAGGTCGACCCGAACACGGACACGATCGCGCCGGGCCTCGGCTTCGCGATCTCGAGCAACACCGTCCGTGAGATCGCGAATGAGCTCATCAAGAGCGGATCGATCAGCCGCGGGTTCATCGGCATCACGTACACGCCGGTCTCGCCCCGGCAGGCTGCGTCGCTCGGCCTGTCCGCCCCCGCGGGCATCACCGTGACGGGCGTGCAGCGCGGATCGCCGGGAGATCTCGCGGGCATCCGCGTCGCTGACATCATCACGAAGATCAACGATCAGCAGATCGACCAGCAGCATCCGCTCAATTCGCTGATGCTCAAGCTGCGCGCCGGCGACAAGGCTCGACTGACGCTCATACGTGACACACAGACCCAGACCGTCGAGGTGACGCTGGGCCGGCAGCCCTGAGCGGGGGCGCGGCCGGGGCGCACCGCCTCGGCGCACGCGACGCGGCGCTCTACATCGCCGCCGCCACCTGCGGATCGTTCGGCCTCGGCGTCACGTCCTTCTATCTGAACTTTCTCTATCGCGCGCTCGGCTTCGACGGCCTCGCGCTCGGCGCTCTCGTCGGCGCTCAGGCGCTCGGTGTGGCGGGAGGCGTCGCGGCATCGCGCTTCCTCGCGCCGGGCCGTTCGCGCCGCCTCGTGATCATCTCCGGCGGCGCCGTCGTCGGAGCGGGGATCGCCGGCATCCTCACGATGAATGCCTTCCCCTTGCTGGTGCTCTCGGCCGCGCTCGTGGGTCTCGGCGGGATCGTCGCGTCGTCATCGGGCCTCGCGCTGCTCGCCGATGCGACGGAGGCGCGATCGCGTTCGCAGCGGTTCGGTCAGCAGATCGCGCTCGGAACGATGGCCGCGTTCGCCGCGAGCGTCCTCGCAGGCATGCTCGCAGCACCGGTCGCGAGCGCATTCGGCGCGAAAGAGGCCGACCCGCTCACGCTCCGTGCGCTCGTCGCGCTGGGCGGCATCGTCGGCGCGGCGTCGGCGATCCCGATCCTGTTCATCCGCGATGTTCCCGTGCCGCGGGCGACGACGGCGCACGTCAGCCGGCTCCTCGCGCGCTTCGTGCCGATCGAAGTGGTGTTCGGTCTTGGTGCGGGATCCTTTATCCCGTTCACCAACCTGTTCTTCGCCGATCGTTTCGGCCTCGGCTTCGGATCCATCGGCCTCGCGCTCGGTTCGATCGCGGTCGCCGGCAGCCTCGGTGCGCTCGGTCACGGGCGGTTCGTCGCCTCGCGTCTCGGACCGGTGCGCGCAGTCGTGATGGTCGAGTTCGCCTCCCTGCCGTTCGCGCTCGCGGCGGTCTTCAGCGGCAGCGTCGTCGTCGCGGTCCTCTTCCTGGCCGCGCGTGCGGTCCTGATGTACGGCGCGCAGGCGACGTGGTCGGCATACACGCTCTCGAGCTTCGCGCCCGCCGAGCGTGCCGCCGTGAACGCGTCGCTCGCGCTCGCCTGGAGCATCGGCGCAGCGATATCAGCGTCCGTCTCCGGCGCCATCCGCGGCGCGATGGGAGCCGACGGGTTCACGATCAACGCCGTCGTCCTCGTCGCGTGCTACGCGGTTGGCGCGTCGCTGGTGCTGATCCTCTTCCGGGGGCGCGAGCCGCAGGGCGATGCGGTCGTGCCGGACGAAGTGGGCGCGGCTCGCGCCTTTGCGCCAGAGTAGAGAGATGCCGCTCCAGCCCGCGCGTGACCTCGTCGCCGCCGCATTGGCGGACGCGCTCGCACGCGCAGCGAAGGAGAACGGCTGGCAGGGCACCGACGCGCTGCCCATCGACGTCGAGGTGCCCAAGGACGCCGCCCACGGCGACTACGCGACGAGCATCGCCATGCGCCTCGCAAGACCGCTGCGCAAGTCTCCGCGCGACATCGCTGCGGCCCTGGTCGCGAAGGTCGAGAAGAAGGCGCCGATCGCGGCCGTTGAAATTGCGGGTGGCGGCTTCGTGAACGTGCGCCTCGACGAGCCGTGGTTGCGCGCGCAGGTGGACGAGATCGTGAAGGCCGGCGACGCGTATGGACGCGGCGCGCGCCTGGCGGGCAAGAAGATCCAGGTCGAGTTCGTCAGCGCGAATCCGACCGGACCGCTCACGCTCGCGAACGCGCGCGGCGGTCCGCTGGGGGACACGCTCGCGTCGGTCCTGTCCTTCGCGGGTGCCGAGGTTACTCGCGAGTACTACGTCGAGGACGGAGGGACGCAGATCATCCGCTTCGGCGAATCCGTCGCCGTGCGCTACCGGCAGCTCTTCGGCGAGGACGTTGCGATGCCGGCCGATGGCTACCAGGGCGAGTACGTCACGGATATCGCGAAGCAGATCAAAGAGGGCCACGGCGCGCGCTATCGCGAGCTGTCGATCGAGGAGCAGGGCAAGGTCTTCGCTCCGATGGCCATCGACTGGGTCGTCGCGGACGCGCAGCGCGTCACCGCGAAATTCGGGATCAAGTACGACAACTGGTTCAAACAGTCGACGTTCCTCGCCTCCGGATATTTCGAGAAGACCCTTGAGGAGCTGCGCAAGCGCGGCGCGATCGTCGATCGCGAGGGCGTGGTGTTCTTCGAGACGCCCGAGGCCGTCGCGCTCCGGCGGGAGGGGGAGCAGGGCTGGGTCCTCAGCGCGAAGGGCGAGCCGAAGTACCTCGGCACCGACATCGCGTATCACCGCCTGTGTCTCGAGGAGCGCGGCGTCGACCTGAAGCTCGACGTGTGGGGCGCGAATACGCAGTACCACCTGCAGCAGATGAAGATCGCGCTGCCGGTGCTCGGCATCGACCCGTCCCGCTTCGAGGTCGTGCTCTATCAGTACGTGCGCTTCCTCAAAGAGGGAGTGCTGCAGCGCATGGGCCGCCGCACCGGGCAGTTCCTGCTGCTCGAGGATGTGCTCGACGCGGTCGGTGCCGACGTGACGCGCTTTTTCCTGCTGCAGCGCGGCGCCGATTCACCGCTGGATTTCGACTTCGAGCTTGCGGTCCAGCAGTCCAACGACAACCCCGTCTACTACGTGCAGTACGCGCACGCGCGCATCGCGAGCATCTTCCGCACCGCGGCCGAGCGCGGCGTCACGCCCGACGGAGCAGACCTCGAGCTACTCACGGCGCCGGGCGAGCGCGAGCTCATCCGCCTCGCGCAGAAATTTCCCGAGCTGCTCACCGAGATCGTCGATCATCGCGGCGTGCACGTGCTGGCCGTGTACGCGCTGGAGCTCGCAGGGGCGTTCCACGGGTTCTATCGCGACCACCGCGTCGTCGACGAGAGTGATGCGGCACGCTCGAAGGCGCGCCTTCGGCTCATGCAGGCGATCCAGCTGACGCTGCGCCAAACGCTGCGGCTGCTCGGAGTCAGCGCGCCCGAGTCGATGTAAACGGCGATGAAGACGAAGTGGTCGCCGCGTCCTCTCGATCCAGTGCGCGATCGCGGTGCCGTGCGCGACCTCTGGGAGCTCGCCCTCGGGGCGCGCTGGCCGATCCATGCCGAGACACTCGCGGCCTCGATGCCGCTGGCGTACGGCCTGGGCGATACCGAAAAGCTGTCCGGTGCGATCGGCTTCGACGAGACCGGTGCGATCTCGTTCGTGATGGTCGATCCCTCACGCCGCCGCGAGGGGATCGGCACCGCACTTCATCAAGCCGCCGTGACCCATCTCGCGGCCGCGAGGCCCGAGTGGAATCTGGGCGGGGCGCACTCGTTCTGGCGCGGGATCCCGGACAACCTGCCCGATGCGCCGCCCTTCTTGACCAAGCTCGGCTGGACGCTGGGATCGACGGTGGTGGACATGGCCATGCCGCTCGCGGGATTCGCGGTTGATCCGGAGGCCACCGCGCGAGCCGACGCATTCGGCGTGAAGTTCGCGTTCGCCACCAATGACGACACTGACGACGTCATCGCGTACGAGGCGCGCGAGCATCCCAACTGGACCGACTACTTCCGGCGACGGTTCCCCGACGAGCCCGGATCCGTGCTCGTCGGACGCGATCGCGTCGGCGAGGTCGTCGCGGCGCTGCTCATCGACCTGCCACCACGGCATCGCGGCCGGTGGTCGCGGATCCTCGGGGAGGAGATGGCCGAGATCGGCTGCATCGGCGTCGCTGCATCGATCAATGGACAGGGCATCGGCACGGCGATGGTGTCGCTCGCCACAGCGGAGGTGCAGCGCGCCGGCGCGCGCGTCGCGTTCCTCGCGTGGTTGACCCGGATCAGCTTCTACGCACGCTTGGGCTACAAGGTGTGGCATTCCTATCAGACCGCAACGCGAAACGCCTGACGGAGCATCCACTTCACCGCGTGATCGTCTTGCGGGCAGCCTGCAGAGTTGGTCGCAGGTCCGCCGGAACTTTGCGGATGTACTCGGATATGGGTGTCTGCGTGTTCAACGCGTTGGCGATGGCGACGGGCTCGCCCCGCGAGCGCCACCTGGGCCGCCCTGACCGCCGAACAATCCCGTCAGCGCGTTGGCGCCGACGACGATCGCCGACGCGGACACGGTGCCGCTCGCGTCCGTCGACGCGACGATCTGGATCTGGTCGTTCGCCTTCAGGTCGCTGGCCTTGATGTCCTGCTCCGCGGTCTTGACGATCCGAGTCGCCGTGCCCACGAACACGATCTGGCTCGACACCGTCGGTGAGGCTCCCTGCGCGCCGCCGGAGCGAACCTCGATCGTGATCGAGCCGTCATTCACTGAGATCACGCGGCCGGTGAGCAGCTGCTGCCCGGCAGCAGCGCCCTGACCCGCACCACTGCGGCCCGGCGCGCCCGAGCCGCCTGCGCCAAACCGACCGACTGCGCCCGAGGGTGAAGCGGATGCATTCGGTTCCGTCGCGGTGCCGCTTCTGCCCACCGTCATCCCAGCGGCAAATCCGCCGCCGAGGAGAACTAGGCCGACTACGACCGCCAGGGCAATCTGTGGTGTCTTCACTGTGGCTCTCTCCTTATTCGTAGCGCAGCGCTTGGATCGGATGGAGTCGCGCCGCGCGCATCGCGGGATAGAGACCGAAGACGATGCCGATACCAACGGAAACGCCGACGGCGATGATCACTGTGGCCGGCGTGATCAGCAGCGTGAGGCCTGAGGCCTGCGGGATGAGGGCCACAGCCTGCGTGATCCCCCAGCCGAGCAGGATGCCGAGCACCCCGCCGATGCCGGTCAGCGCGATGCTCTCGATGAGGAATTGCCACATGATGTCGCGCCGCCGGGCGCCCACCGCTTTGCGGATGCCGATCTCTCGCGTCCGCTCGTTCACCGTGACGAGCATGATGTTCATGATCCCGATGCCGCCGACCAGCAAGCTGATGCCGCCGATCGCGCCGAGCAGCAGCGTAAATGTCCCCGTCACCGCGCCGAGCGCCGCGAGCGTGTCGTTCTGATTCGTGACCGTGAAGTCGGCGGCCGCCGGGTCGGTGATCTTGTGGCGCGCGAGGAGGACGTTGAACACGTCATCCGTCGTCGCCGTCATCGAATCTGAGTCGAAGGCCTTCACAACGATCGAGTTCACCTGGTCGCGACGGCCGGTGAGCACCTTCTGGCCGGTGGTGAGCGGCACGAGGATCTGATCGTCGCGACTGATCCCGAACGTCGAGCCCTTCGTGCTCAGGACGCCGATCACCTTGAAGTTGAGGATGCGGGCGCGCGATACCGCGCCGCCGCCGCCGCCGCCGAAGGCCTGGCGCAGCTGGATCGTCTGGCCGACGGCGTCGGAGTCGCCGAAGAGATTTGCCGCGGTCGTCGCGCCGAGGACAGCGACCTGCTGGCTGGTCGTGATCGCGTCGGCCGTGAAGAACTCACCAGCCTGAAGCGTCCAGTCGCGCACCTCGGGATAGCGCTCGGTGACGGCCTGCACGTTGGTGTTCCAGTTCGTACCCGCCGCCGTTATCTGCCACCGGCCCGCCCCCTGCTCGGCTTCGACCGCGCGGATCGAACCGGTGAGCTGATCCGCCAGCGCGCGCATGTCGGCTTCGGTGAGGTTCTGGGCGGTGGCGCCCGCGCCGCGCAGCGTCTGATCGGTGGCCTGCGAGGGCGTGACCGTGATGAGGTTCGAGCCAAGCGAGAGGATGGTGCTCTGCACCTGCGCCGACGCGCCGTTGCCCACCGCGACCATCGCGATGACCGACGCGACGCCGATGATCACGCCCAGCATAGTCAGCGAGGAACGCAGCTTGTTCGTGACGAGCGATTGCAGCGCCGAGCGGAATGAGTCGAGGACCTTCATCGAACTAATCCGCCCCGATCCCGGCGGCGATCTCATCTACAGCGCGACGCGGTTCACGGACCAGCTCGTCGTGCGCGACGACGCCATCGCGCATGCGCACGATGCGCCGGCAGTGCTGCGCGACATCGGGCTCGTGCGTGACCATGACGACGGTCTTGCCCAGCGAGTTCAGCCGCTGGAAGATCGCGAGGATCTCGGCGCTCGAGCGCGAGTCGAGGTTTCCCGTCGGCTCGTCGGCAAGGATCATCGCCGGGTCATTCAGCAGCGCGCGCGCGATCGCGACGCGCTGCTGCTGTCCGCCGGAGAGCTCGGACGGCTTGTGATGGGTACGATCGCCGAGGCCGACCTGCTCGAGCGCGCCGACCGCGCGTTCGCGCCGGTGGTGGCGGTCGCCGCCGTACACCAGCGGCAGCTCGACGTTCTCGATCGCGTTGAGGCGGGGAAGCAGGTTGTACGTCTGGAAGACGAAGCCGATGTGCTTGTTGCGGATCGCCGCGAGCTGATCGTCGTTGAGCGCGCCGACGGTGTCGCCGGCCAGCTGGTAGCTGCCGGCGTCCGGCGCGTCGAGGCAACCGAGGACGTTCATCAACGTCGACTTGCCCGAGCCCGACGGGCCCATGATCGCCACGAACTCACCAGGGTGGATGTCGAGGTCGACGCCACGAAGCGCCTTCACCTCGATCTCCTTGCCCATGCGGTAGGTCTTCGTGATGCCGCGCAGCCGCACCACCGGTTCCGTGACCGGAGGAAGACGGCCGGCGAGGCTCATCGCCCGAGGCCGCCTGCGCCGGGGATCTGTACGCCACCGCCGCCACGGTTCGGATTCGCGCTGGTCGTTGTCGCTTTCACCGTCGGGATGATGACGACGTCACCCTCGGCGAGGCCGCTCACGACCTCGGTGACCGTGTCGTTCGCAAGGCCGAAGGTCGCTGTGGTGTCGACGATCTCTCCGTCCTTCAACACCTGCACGCCGCGCTGGCCATTCAGGGTGCGGATCGTGGTGTTCGGAACGGTGAGGACGTTCTGCTTGCTCGCGAGGATCACCGACGCCGATGCGCTCATGCCGGCCTTGATGCCGTTGCCTGGCACGTCCACCGCGATGTCGATGCCGTAGACCGGCACGCCGGACTGGATCGTCGCGACCGGATCGAGCGACACCACGCGCCCGGTCATCCTCTGACCGGTGAGCGCGTCGACCGTCAGGTTCGCGACCTGCCCGAGCTTGAGCTTGGCGACGTCCGACTCGCCGATGGTCCCGTGCAGCACGAGGGATTGCGTGTTCGTGAGCACGATGAACGTGCTGTTGGTGTTGCCGCCGCTGACGAACTCGCCGACCTGGTTGGCGATCGAGGCGACGATGCCGGCGGCGGGCGCGGTCAGCACCGCGCTGTCGAGGTTCGCCGTAGCTGTCGCGACGGCGCCGTTGGCGTTGTCGACGCTGACCTGCGCGGACTGCAGGTTGAACGGGATGCTCGCCACCGCACTCGCCGCGCCGCGAAGGGTCGTCTGCTGGCGGTCCTGAGCGGTCGCGATCGCAGTTGCCGCGTTAGCGATGCTGCCGTTCACGGCATCGGCGATCGTGTTCAGGGGGGTCGTGGCTTGGTTGACGCGGCTCTTCGCGACCGCCGGGTACTGCCCGGCGGACGTGAACGTTCCCTGCAGAGCCGTCACGTCCGTGCGCGCCTGCTCGAGCGCGATGTTCGCCCTGCTGTTGTTCGTGTTGAGGGAGGTTTGCGCCAAATTCGTCGACGCCTGCGCGCTCGAAATCTGACTCACCAGCGTATCGAGCGTGGTCGTCAAGCGTGTCGATGAGGTCGAAAAATTCAGCTGCAGCGTCTGGAAGTTCGTGAGCGCGGTCGACGTGTCGCTTCCGCTCGCGAACGCCACGTCAAAGGACTGCAGCGCGCTGAGAATGCCATCGCGCGCGCTCGAGTATTCACTCAAGGCCATCGACATCGTGGTTGTGCCGTAGTACTGCGCCGCGGTGATCGAGCCGTCCGCGGCGTAGAGACTGGTGCGCGCGTTCACGACATCGGTGTTCCCGCCGAAGCTGAGGTCCATCAGCGCGTTTTGCGCTTGCGTGTGCAGCGTGTCCACCGCAGCGCGGTACGACGCTATGTCGGTGAGCAGCGTGTTTGTCACACTGGTGAAGTTCGTCTTCGCGTTCGCGTAGTTGGTCTTGACCTTCGCGAGTGAGGCTTGCGCTGTCGCAATGTCGTTCGCGGTCGATTTCTGCGCGTCCGCATACGACTGTCGGGTGTCATTCGCCGACAAGAGCTGCTTCTGGTAGCTCGCCAGCGCGTTCGCGAGGTTCTGCTGCGCCGTGGCGACCGCGGTCTCGAGGTCGGTCGTATCCAGCTTCGCGAGGGGCTGCCCCAGGCTCACCGTCTGACCGCTGGTCACGTAGATCTGGGCGATCTTGCCACCGCTCTTGAAGGCCAGGCGCGCCTGACCTTGCGCGCTGATCGACCCCGACACGGTGACGGTCTGACTGATGCTGCCGCGCGTGACCGTCGCGGTCCGCGGGGCGGCGGTCGGCGCCGCGGTGTTGCCGCGCGCCACCATGATCCCGCCGCCGCCGATCGCTCCGACGAGCACGAGGACGCCGACGCGTCCCGGCCACGTCGCCAGGACCCCCGCGAAGTTCATGTTGACGCCCCTTCCGTTTCTGTCGAAGTGCCCAATCGCGCAGTGATCACGGCTCCGAGTGCGTACGCGATGACGAGCGCGAGCGCTATCGCGCCGATGACAGGGATCTGCCAAAGGACGTACAGGAGGCTCGCGCCGATGACCGCGACGACCGGCGCGGGCACCGCAGTTTGATAGCGCACGAGTGCGCGCGTACGGAAGATCAGATCCCCCAGTCGCCACGCGGTCGCCGCGAATCCGACGGCGAGCACGACGAGCAGGAAGACGAGGATCACGCCGAACGCTGCAAGTCCGATCTGCAGCGCCGCTGGAACGCCGAACGGCACGCCGCGCGCGCTCGTCGCGACGTAGCCGAGGTACACGACCCACGCGAGCGCGGTGGCGGAGAGGCCAAGGCCGAGCACCGCGAATCCGGTGAGCAGCACTCGCAGCTGCGTGCGCCACCCGCCCAGCGATGCGCGATACGCCGAGACCACACGCCCGTGCGCGAGCGTGAGCGTCGTGGCGGTGATGATCAGCAAGAGGAGCAAGCCCGCCGCGTCGCGCGCGCCGTCGGTGATGCCTCGCTGCAATGGGACAACGGCAGCGAGCGGACCGACGCGCTCCTGTACTTCGGCCAGCGTGCGCGTGGCCGGTGCCGGCGTCTGTCGCAGATTGAAGAAGATGCGCGGGCGCGCGGGGCGCAGCTCGGCCGTCGCTGACGTCAGGGCTGGCTCTGTGGCGATCGTCCCGACGAACAGCAATGCGCTGAAACCGATCGCGATCGCCGCGGCGCCGAGGACGACGAGCTTGTCACGTTGCTTCATCGAGCCGCGCTCGGTCCGCTGCGTCCGCCCACGCCGGGTCCGGTCACGAAGAGCGCATGCGCCGCGAACGCGCAGGCGATGCCGAGGAGAGCGAGCGCGATCACGGCGAGTCCATCCACGAAGAAGAACGCGTCGCTCGTCTCGCTCGATGCCGCTGTCACCACATTGCCGAGCGCCTGCGCGAAGTCGTCGCCGTGGACCATCACCAAGCGAGCGAGGTACACCAGGCTCGGAACGGCGAACAGCCCCGCGACCATCCACTCCCAGGTCACGCCACGATCGCGGACTCGTGACATGACCCGGTCTCGAAAGCCGAGCGGCAGCGGCATCGGCGGAGCGGACGACAGCAGACGGTCGAGGTCACGCTCGTCCGGCTCGATATCGAGGCGCTGGCTCAATGCTCTCGCTCCGTTCGACGCGCGGCCATGCGCGCCTTCAGCGCCGCGCGAGCTCGATGCAGGTGCGTCTTCACGGTGCCGAGCGGGATGCCGAGAGAGTCGGCCACCTCTTGATACGAGAGCTGCTGCAGGTGCCGCAGCGTAAGCGCCGCGCGGTAATGCGCCGGCAGGTCGCCCATCGCCGCGAGCACTTCGTCGAGCTCCTCGCGTCGCAGGGTCGACGACTCGGGACCGGCGTCGTCGGGCTCGACCGACTCGGGCAGTCCCGCTTCTCCGACCGGCGACTCGTGTGCGTGCCAGCGCTGCACGTGATTGAGACTGGCGTTCGTCGCGATCCGGTAGATCCACGGAGCGAACGGCAGAGTGGGGTCGTACTGATGGAGCGCCTTGTAGGCGCGAATGAAGGCTTCCTGGGCGCAGTCCGCTGCGGCGTCTGCGTCATTCGTGATCCGAAGCGCGATGTTGTACACCCGGCCTCCGTAGCGCTCGACCAGGGTGGAAAACGCCTCGGTGTCCCCCGCGAGGCACCGTGAGACCACTTCCTGGTCGGTGACTGTCATACCCTGACGCCCCTGGGGCGGTTTCGCGTATGGTTGGACTCCCGATGGACATGACCTGGCTCGGACACGCCTGCTTCCGGATGCGCGGTCGAGAAGGGGTCGTCCTCACCGATCCCCCCGACCCGAAGTCTGGCCACGCCATCCCCCGCACCGAGGCGGGTCTCGTGACCATGTCGCACGAGCATCCAGGTCACGCCAGCCTCCGCTCCGTCGCAGGAGAGCCTGTGGTCCTGCGTGGCCCTGGAGAGTACGAGGTCCACGACATGCTCGTCACGGGAATTGGCTGCTTTCACGACGATGAAAAGGGGAACGCGCGCGGCCGGAACACGGTCTTCGCGATCCGCCTCGACGACCTGGTCATCTGCCACCTCGGCGACCTCGGCCACGCGCTTTCGGCCGTGGACCTGGAGAAGCTCGGCGACGTCGACATCGCCCTCGTCCCGATCAGCGGGCCGGACGTGAATCTCTCGGCCGCGCGCGCGGCCGAGATCGTCCACCAGCTGGAGCCGAAGGTCGTCGTGCCGATGTCCTTTGATCCCGACGACACGAAGAAGGACACGCCGTACCTGCGCCTCCTCCACGAGCTCGGCGTGAAGGAGCTGGAGTTCGTCTCCAAGCTGTCCGTCGCGCGCTCGACGCTGCCGGAGAACCTCCAAGTCGTGGCTCTCGACTCCCGCGCCCGATAGGCGCTAGCCTCGCGCGCGGGACTACGCGAGGGAGGGAACCATGACTCGGACCGATACGCGGTCGGCCTTTCAGTACGGACTTGCGATCTTCACGCTCACCGCTCTTCTCGGTCTGGCGAACGCGACGCAGCTCTTCGGCGCTCTCGATCGCAACGCACTCTTGACGCATCTCCACTCGGGCACGCTCGGCTGGATCACGATGGGTGTGGTCGGCCTCACGCTCTGGGTGTTCGGCGGACGCGACATGAACATGGCCGTCCGCATCAGCGCCCTGGCGACGGCGGCGTACGTGCTCGCCTTCTGGTCCGGGAACTTCCCGGCACGCGCGATCTTCGGCGTCGTGATGCTCGGTGTCGTTTATGGCTGGTGGTGGTTCGTCGCCTCCCGCTCGATGAAGGAAGGCTTTGGCTCGCTCGACATCCCGAAGCTCTCGGTG
This sequence comes from Chloroflexota bacterium, assembly GCA_031394155.1. Classification (GTDB taxonomy): domain Bacteria; phylum Chloroflexota; class Limnocylindria; order P2-11E; family P2-11E; genus CF-39. The sequence continues at coordinate 23,718 of JANMWW010000231.1, forward strand.
CTCTTCGGTCTCACCACGCTGGCGATCGGCTCAACGCTCGGCGTCATCGTTCAAGTCATTCTCGGCACGGGGAACACTGTCCCGACCTCGCCTGACCTGATCGGCGCACATGCATCAGCGCAGACGGGCGGGTACCTGGTGCTTGTGGCCGCGGGCATCATCGAGAAGCAGCTCACCGGCGGGGGGACGCGCAGTCGGGCCGGCGTGATCCAGGTCGCGCTCCTATTTGTCGGCGGTCTCCTGCTCGCATTCAGCCTGCTCCTCGCCGCTCAGCTCGGAAAGGAAGCCTCGCAGGCGCTCCCAGGCATCGCCACGCTCCTCACGCTCGTGGGAACGGTCATGGTCGCCGTCCGCAACGGACGCGCGGTGATGGCCGTCTCGTGGACGTCGGGGCCCAAGCGTCATCTCGCGATCGCGATCCCCTTCTTGATCGCCGCGGTCATCTTCCAGTTCTTGCTCGTGCAGCAGTTCATCGCGGCGCAGGGAGACTTCACGAAGGTGTCGGTCGGGCTCATCCACTCGCTCGATCACGCCTACTTCGTCGGCCTCATGACGAACGTGCTATTCGGCTCGATCCTGGTGTTCCTTGGCGACCGCATGCGCGCGTGGCCATGGGCGGACAACGTCATCTTCTGGGGACTCAACATCGGCGCAGCGTCGTTCATCGCTGTCCTCCTCACGGCTGGCTCGGGCGAAGGAAAGGCCGCGTTCTCGAACCCCGTCGCCTTCACCGCGCCAATCATGGGTATCGCAGCGTTGCTTGGTATCGCGACGCTGCTCATGCGACTCCAGGAACCCTCCGAAGCGACCGCGGTCGCGCCGATGCGCGCCTAGCACGAGGGCAGCGGAGGGGTGACCCTCCGCTGCTATACTTTTCATACGTCGCACGGGCGGTGCGGCGACTCTTTTTGTTCGGATGGTCTTCACCTTGTACGCAGTCGTCCGTAGCGGCGGGAAGCAATATCGCGTCGAAGAAGGCGCTCAGGTCACCGTGGGCAAGCTCACCGGCACTGCCGGCGACAAGATCACGCTCGACCAGATCCTCTTCATCGGCGACGGCGAAAC
>JANMWW010000250.1:0-9036 GCA_031394155.1 Chloroflexota bacterium
TACCGCACCGTCCTCGAGCAGACGGCCGGATACGTGGAGCCGGCGGCGTCGACCATCCTCGCGGGCGTCCTGGCGGTCCTCGCGATGGTCGGCCTCGACATCAGCCAGATCGCGCTGCTGCAACGCGCACTTCGAGTGATCACCTTCGACCGCGCGGCGTGGAGCTGGATCGGACGCACGATGCGCGCGCAGCTCCTCTGGAGCTTCGCCGCCGTCATCACGCTGCAGGTGGTGATCATCGAGCCGTGGTTCCTGGTGCCGGGCGTTCCGCTCTTCGTCATGGGGTACCTCGAGATCCGCGCACGCTTCGTGGCGGAGCGCCGCGCTCGCCTCCTCGCCGCGCTGGTCGAGGTCGGCCATGCCGTCGGGATGTCGCTCGACCCGGTCACGGTCTTTCGCGAGGTCTTCGCCCAGGTGCGGAAGGCGCTCGACGTGGACGCGTTCTACGTCGCGAGCGCGGATCTCGAGAAGGGCATGCTGTCGTTCCGTTACCTCTACGAGAACGGTCATGAGATGGAGCCCGAGGAGAGCCCCAGCGCGGGAACGCTCGCGGGCATCTGCGTCGAGCGCGACCAGGCCATCCTCCTTCGCGATGCCGACAAAGACCGCGCGCGCCTCGGCCTGCCGGAGCGAAACCCATGGGGCACGCTTCGTGAGCGCTCGCTGATCGTCGCGCCGCTGCGCCTGCAGGGAAAGGCCGTCGGCGCGATCTCGGTCCAGAGCGCGAAGCCGAACGCTTACGACCAAGGTGATCTCGAGCTCCTCGCCGCGATCGGCAATGAGGCGGCCATCGCGATCGAGCGCGCCGATCTGTACGAGCGCACGACCGCGCTCTCACGGCGCCTCTTCGACCTCCACCGCCTTGGCGCCGAGCTGTCGACGCACAAGGAGCTCGCTTCTTTGCTCCGCACGTTCGCGAGCAACGTCGAGCGGCTCGTCGCGGCCTCGGCGGTGGCCATCTACCTCGACGCCGGCGACAACGTGGAGTTCGCGGTGACGACCGGGAACGCGCCGATGGACGTGCGTTCGCTTCCGAAGACCACGCCGACGATCGCGCGAGTGGTGGAGAGCGGCGAGGCGGTGGAATTCCACGACGAAGAGGGTGCCAACGAATCCACCCGCACCGCGCTGCAGCGTTTCGGCCACAAGACCGCCTTCGTGCAGCCGCTGCGCGTCGCGGATCGCCTCATCGGCATGGTCTTCGTGACGTGGCATGAGCGGCACCCGGTCACCGCCGACGAGCGCGAGCTACTCGGCGTGATCGCGGGCATCGGCTCCGCGCAGATCCGCGGCATCCAGCTCTACCAGGAGCTCGATGACGCGTATCTCTCGACCGTAAGCACGCTCACCGCGACGATCGACGCTCGCGACCAGTACCGCGAGGATCACCAGCGACGCGTGGCGGCGGACGCCGTCGCGCTGGGGGAACGGCTGCAGTTCGATCTCGATGTGCTCCGCGACCTGCGCTACGCGTCGATCTTCCATTCCATCGGCAAGATCGCGGTCCCCGGCGTGATCCTCGCAAAGCGCGGCCCGCTCACGTCGGACGAGCGCGCCATCGTCGAAGAGCACCCGATCCTCGGTGCGCGCATTCTCGAGTCGATCCGCTTCCTGCGCAGCGTGGTCCCGATCGTGCGCGCCGGCCGCGAACGGTGGGACGGCTCGGGCTATCCGGAGAAGCTGGCGGGGGATGCCATCCCGCGCGCCGCGCGCGCGCTGCGCGTCGTCGTCGACTTCCACGCCATGCTCGTCGACCGTCCGTATCGCGTCGCGTTGCGGCCGGAGACCGCCCTCGCCGAGCTGCGCCGTCTGGCCGGAACCTGGTATGACCCGGCGATCGTCGACGAGTTCACTGCGATGATCGAAGCGCGCGGCACCATCCAGGCCGTTGAGGAAGAGGTCGGCCAGACCAGCCGCGAGCTCTCGATCCTGGCGGAGCTCACACCAGAGTTCCACACCATCCTCGATCTCCAGCAGCTGCTCGACCGCATCCTCGCGATCCTCGAGCGCAACAACCCCGGCGCGAGCTTCACGATCCTCCTGCGCGACGAAAAGACCGATGATCTTGTCGTGCGCGCGGCGGCGGGAAGCTGGGCCGCGGTCGATTCGCCGATGCGCGTGCAGGCCGGTCGTGGGATCGCTGGCTGGGTGATCGAACATCGCGAGGCGCAGAACATCGAGGACGTTCGCAAGGACCCGCGTTATGTCGGCGACCCGGCCGTGCGCGCGGAGCTGGTCGTACCTCTCGTTTCGGGCGGCCGTGCCATCGGCGTGCTTGTCCTATCACACCGCACCGTCGCGGCGTTCGCGCAGCGCGACCTGATGCTGATGCAGACGATCGGCGCGCAGATCGCGGCAGCGATCGACGTGGCCGGTCTGCACGAACGGTTGAAGCGAGCCGCGAACACCGACGCGCTCACCGGTCTGCACAATTACCGCTACTTCTACGATCGCCTCGAGGAGGAGGTCGCGCGCGCCGAGCGCCGCGCCTCACCCCTCGCGGTCGCGTTCTTCGACCTCGATAAGCTGAAGAACGTGAACGACACCTACGGCCACCTCGCGGGCAACGAGGTGCTGCGGATCCTCGGGCTTTCGATCCTGAACCACGTCCGCACCGAGGACGTGCCGGCTCGCTACGGCGGCGACGAGTTCGCGATCGTCATGCCGGACACGCCGCGCGATGAGGCCGAGAAGGTCGTCGAGCGGCTCCTTGAGATGCTCGAGGGCCAGATGGTCGATCTGCCGAATGGCGGTCGGAAGATCCCGATGCCCGACCTGTCGTGGGGCGTCGCGTCGTACCCGCTCGACGGCCGCACCGCACGAGATCTCGTCGACAACGCGGACACGCGGGCCTACGCGAGGAAACGATCTCGCTAGCCGAACTCCGCGCTCGGCGGCTCCACGACTGCAGGCTCACTCCGGACCGGAAGCTGCGGACGCTGGACGACGCCCTCGCGTTCCTCGCGGAGCGCAAGGTGCTCACCTTGACGCAGGACTGCAGCCTGCCCTCGCTGTTCGCGGCGACGCACGAGGAGGCCCTCGATGCCACGAAGACAGGCTTCGCCTCGTGGCCAAAGACGAAGTGGTCGTGGGGTGGGGAGCTGGCGCTGCGCGATGGCGTCTACGAGACCAAGCTGCACCGCGGAAAGACGCTCTTCCTCTCGCCTGAGGGTGCGCGCGCGGTCGACCCGCTCTGCCGCGCGGCGCTCGAGGAGGCGGAAAGCGGCGACGACGACCGCGCGCGTCTGGTGCGTCATCTCAAGGGCGCCGGGCCCAGCAGCGTCGAAGACCTGAAGCAGGAGCTCGGGCTCGACGCGACGGCGCTTCGCAAGGTGCGCGAGGGGCTCGAGAAAAGCGGGGCCGTCGTCTCGAAGGGCATTGCGACGGAGGACAGCAAAGGCGGACATCGCCATTCGAGCGTGCTCTCGCGCTGGGACCAGGTCTGGCGAAAGCCCTGGAAGGCCACCGAGGACACCGCGCTCGACGAGATCATCGTGCTCGGCGTCGCATCAGCCGTCGTGACGCACGAGGACGAAGTGCGCACGTGGTTCACATGGCCGGTGGAGCGTCCGATCATCAACGCGCTGGTGTCTGCAGGCAGGCTCACAAGGCCTGCCTCGGGCTTCATCGCGACGTCGTAATTCGCTAGGGTCGCCTCGTGATCGACGGCCTGCGCGGAGAGTTCCCCAGCGCGACCGAGTGGGTCGCTGGTCTACAACGGCCGACCATCGCGCGCGAGTCGGTCGCCTGGGCGTTGCTCTCCGCTCTCGGCGCAGGACTCATCCTCGAAGCCATCGTTCGCATCGCGCTCATGCCGATCTATCCGATGCTGTTCCCGGCGACCGAGCCACATCCCGGATGGCTCACGCCCGCCGTGATCGCCGGCGTCGCCGCTGGCGTCGCCGCGGGCGCCGTCGCGCTGCGGGCCGGGGGCATCGCGGCGATAGCGGTATACGTCGCATACAAGCTCCTGACCCTGGTCGCCGCGTTGCCCGGTCGGACGATCTTCTGCGAGCGCAGCGGCGGCGCCGCGCCGGATCTGCCGAATGTCGTTGGCTGCGACTACGCGTCGCTCCTCTACGAGCAGTGGCCGATGTGGCTCGCGCTCGCGCTCGGCGTCGTCGCAGCCCGGCTGTTTCAGTCGCGAGCGGGCGACGGCAACTGGCTGCTGCGCGGCACCGGCGCGTTCGTCGTGATCGGGGGCGTGTTGGGATCCGCGCTCGGGCTGCTCGTGACGGTGACGGCGACAGGCGGGAACCCCAACACAACGCTGCTGACCGTGCTTTTCCTCCTCATCGACACCGTTGCAGCGATCGCGGCTGGCGCGCTGCTCGCGCGTTCGCCGCTGGCGGGCGCAGTGCTCGTGGCGCTGCTGATCGCTGGCCCGACGCTCGCATACACGCTGCCCTTGGCCGTGCGCGACGGGCTCCCGACCGAGCCGCTCGAATTCACCATCGCGAAATGGCAAGGCGTCCTCATTCCGATAATCAGTTCTGCGGCGCTGTTCGCGACGCGCGCGTACGCCCGGGCGAAGGGAACCTTCTCCTAGCGTCGCTGTAGTAGTTGTGGCCGTGAACGCGGATGCGCGCACGAGTCACATGGGCGGAGAGTCGTGGCGTGGCTTTTGTGATCGCGCTTGTGCGTGCGCTTCCATGGGCGGTCTTCGGGCGACTCACGACGGCGTTCGTCGAGATCGCCCTCACGGTCGTCATTCTGTCGACATCGATCGTGCTCGGCCACGAGCTGCGCGATTGGCGGACGTTCTACGGGGACGCGCAGCATCCCTGGGCGCCCACGCGCCCGCCGATGGTCAGCCCTGTCGCCCAGCCGCGGCCCTAGTTCTTCGCGAGCAGCTCGCGGAAGACGAGCGGCAGCACGCCGCCGTTCTTCATGTAGTCGAGGTCGATGGGGTCGTCGACGCGCGCGATCACCTTGAACCGCGTGATATCACCATTCGCCGCCTTGGCCTCCACGTCGAGGACCGCCTTCGGCGCGAGCCGGTCGAGGCCGCGGATGATGAAGCTCTCCTCGCCCGTGAGTCCGAGCGTTGTCGGCGTCTCGCCCGATCGGAATTGGAGCGGGAGGATACCCATGCCGACCAGGTTCGAGCGATGGATGCGCTCGAACGATTCAGCGATCACGGCGCGAACGCCGAGCAGCAGGGGCCCCTTCGCCGCCCAGTCACGCGAGCTGCCTGAGCCGTAGTCCTTGCCCGCGATGACGATGAGCGGCGTCTTGTCCTTCTGATAGCGCTGCGACGCGTCGTAGATGCTCATTTCGTCGCCGGAGGGAATGTGCTTCGTCCACCAGCCCTCTTTGTGCGGAACGAGGCGGTTGCGAAGCCGGATGTTCGCGAACGTTCCGCGGATGAGCACCTCGTGGTTGCCGCGACGCGTGCCGTACTGGTTGAAGTCGACGGGCTTCACGCCGAGGCCGACGAGGTACTGGCCCGCCGGGCTGGCCTGCGGGATCGAGCCGGCGGGGGAGATGTGATCGGTCGTGACGGAGTCGCCGACCTGAACGAGCACTCGCGCGCCCTCGATGTCCTTCACGTCGCGGACGGGACCCATGTCTCGGAAGAAGGGAGGTTCGTGCACGTATGTGGAGGACTCCTCCCATTCAAACATTGCGCCCGTTGGCGACGGCATGGTCTTCCAGTACTTGTCGCCGTCGAAGATCTTTCCGTACTCGGTCGTGAACATCTCCTGCGTGATCGCCGTGCGAAGCATCTCCTGCACCTCGTCGCTCGTCGGCCAGATGTCCTTGAGGAACACGGCATTGCCGTCCTTGCCGCTGCCGAGCGGCTCGGTGCTGAGGTCGATACTCACTGTCCCCGCGAGCGCGTACGCGACCACGAGGGGCGGCGACATGAGGTAGGACGAACGCACCAGAGGATGGACGCGGCCTTCAAAGTTGCGATTGCCGGAGAGGACCGCGACGACGTTGAGGTCGCGCTCCTTCACGTCCTTCTCGATCTCTGGCGTTGCGAGCGGACCTGAATTTCCGATGCAACTAGTACATCCGTAGCCAACGAGGAAGAAGCCAAGTCCGTCGAGTGCTGACGTGAGTCCGGCTTTGTCGAGATATCGCGTGACGACGCGCGAGCCCGGCGCGAGGCTGGTCTTCACGTGTGGCTTTACTGCCAGGCCCTTCGCGATCGCGTTTCTCGCCAGAAGTCCGGCGGCGATCATCACGGAGGGATTCGACGTATTCGTGCACGAAGTGATCGCTGCGATCACCACCGAGCCGTCCTCGACGTGCGTCGCCCGTGCGTCCTCTTTGTCGAGCACAGCCGTCGCCTGCGTTGCTTTCGCCGGCGCGGGGATCGGCGCGTCGTTCACCGGTTTCGGACCTGAATCCCCGGCGACGGGAACGCTACCGGCGACCGGCGGCATCTCGCCGACGAACGATCGCCACACGCCCGACAGCGGCACGCGGTCCTGCGGGCGCCTTGGCCCCGCGACACTGGACTCGACTTTGGACAGGTCGACTTCGATGAGCTCGTCGAACGCCGGTGTCGGCGCGCCGTTCAGGCGGAACATGCCCTGCGCCTTCGTGTACCTCTCGACGAGCGGCACGAGCTCGCCACGTCCGGTCTGCTCGAGGTAGCGCAGCGTCTGCTCGTCCACCGGGAAGAACGCGGCGGTCGCACCGTACTCCGGGCACATGTTCGAAACCGTCGCGCGCTCTTCGACGCGCAGCGACGCGAGGCCGTCGCCGGTGAATTCGATGAACTGGTTGACGACGCCCTTTTTGCGGAACAGCTCGGTCAGCGTGAGCACGAAGTCGGTGGCGGTGGTGCCGGATGGGAGCGCTCCGGTCAGCTTCACACCGACCACGACCGGCCAGGGCAGATAGGTGGGCTGACCGAGCATCGCCGCCTCGGCCTCGATCCCGCCGACCCCCCAGCCGAGCACGCCGACGCCGTTGACCATCGTCGTGTGCGAGTCAGCGCCGAAGAGCGTGTCGGGGATCGCCACACCGTCGCGCTCCTGCACGACCTGCGAGAGACGCTCGAGATTGACCTGATGGCAGATGCCGGCACCCGGCGGCACGACGCGGAAGGTCTTGAACGCCTGGCCGGCCCAGCGAAGCAGCGAGTAGCGCTCGCGATTGCGCTCGTACTCGCGCACGAGGTTCTGCTCGTAGACCTCTTTCGTTCCGAAGTAGTCCGCCTGCACAGAGTGGTCGATGATCAGATCGACCGGGATGAGTGGCTCGATGCGCGACGGATCCTTGCCCGCGCGCTGCATCGCCGAGCGCATCGCCGCGAGGTCCACCGCCGCGGGGACGCCGGTGTAGTCCTGCAGCAGGATGCGAGCGGGACGGAATGGCACAGTGGCGCCCTCTGGAGCCGCGGCCGGGTACTTCGCGAGCGCCTGCACGTCACGTTCGTTCGTGCCCGCGCGGATCATGCCCTCGAGAAGGATCTTCACGGTGGTCGGGAGCTTCGAGGTGTCGCCGAGCTGCGAGAGCGGGTAGTGCTTGAGCGCGGTGCCGGCGAGCGCCTCGCTGCGATATGTCGTCACGCCAAGAGGTCCTTGACCATGTCGCGCTCCTTCTCGAGCTCCGCGATCGTCGCCTGGATCTTTGCCTTCGCGTAGTCGTTCAGCGTCACGTTCTTCACGATCTCGTAGCTGCCGTCGCCCTTCGACCTGAGTGGGAACGAGGAGATCAGGCCCTTACCAACGCCGTAGCTGCCATCACTGGCGACCGCCGCGCTGAAACAGTCATCCGCCGGCGTGGGCGTGATGAGGCTCTTCACGTGATCGATGAGTGCCTGCGCTGCCGAGAACGCGCTCGATGCACCGCGCGCAGCGATGATCGCGGCACCGCGCTGCTGCACCACCGGGATGAATTCGTTCTCGAGCCACGTCTTGTCGATGGCTTCAGTAGCCGGTTTTCCCTTGACGCTCGCGTTCGTGAAGTCCGGGAATAGCGTCGCGCTGTGATTGCCCCAGATAACGAGCTGCTTCACGTCGCGCACCCGCGCCCCAGCCTTACCGGCGACCAGCGAGCGCGCGCGATTTTGGTCGAGGCGCGTCATAGCGCTCCAACGGTCGTCAGGGATGCCTTTCGCGTTCGCGCGCGCGATGAGGCAGTTCGTGTTGCAGGGATTGCCGACGACGGCGACATGGACGCCGGACGCGGCGTATTGCGCGATCGCGCGTCCTTCCTCGACGAAGATCGGCCCGTTCTTTCGGATGAGGTCCCCACGCTCCATGCCCGGCCCGCGCGGCAGGCTGCCGACGAGCAGGACCCAATCAGCGTCCTTATGCGTGACGGCCCGGTCGGCGCTTGCCGTGACGTTCGCGAGCAGTGGATAGGCGCCGTCCTCGAGCTCCATCAGCACGCCCTTGGCCTTGTCGAGCATTTGGGGGATATCCGCCAGCCGGAGGTCGATGTCGGTGTCGGGGCCGAACATCTCACCCGCCGCGATGCGCGGCAGGAGCGCGTAGGCGACCTGCCCGGTTGCTCCGGTTACGACGACCTTCATCTGTTTCACCTCTTTGGGTCTGCCTTTCCGTCCGGGAACTCATCGGCGCCGCCGTACACGGCCTCAGCCTCGATCTCGACGAGGATCTTTGGATCGATGAAATCGACCTTCACGATCGTCGTCGCTGGGCGGATGTCCCGGAACACTTCGCCGTGGATGACCGCGACCCGATCGATGTCGTGGGTGTTCCTTACGTAGATCCGGGTCATGATCACCTCGCCGAGCGAGGCGCCGAGATCCTCCAGCGCTGCCTTGATGAGCTCGATCGCGCGCCGCGTCTGGTCAACGACGTCGCTCGACACGACTTGCCCGTCTTCTCCGAGCCCGGCCGTCCCGGCGACTCGGATGACCTTCCCATGCCGTACGGCGCGCGAGTAGCCGAACTGGAACTCATATTTCGTCCCCGTCGAGTGGAGCAACCGCTTGGGGTTGTTCGGATCCCACATTGGCATCAGGACGTCATCCGCCTAATGACCGCGTCGGCGAATTCCTTCGTACCCACGGCGGTCGGATCGTCGCGATCTGCCTTGAGGTCGTAT
>JANMWW010000314.1:0-7772 GCA_031394155.1 Chloroflexota bacterium
GCAGCGCGCGCTGCGAGACATCTTCGAGATTCCCGATCGGCGTCGCCACGAGGTACAGCTTCCCCATCTAGACACTGTCCGCGCTGGGGCGATGCGTCTGCGCGATGAGGATGCCACCGAGCACGAGCGCGCCGCCGAGGATCTGTGGGATCTGCAGAGATTGACCGAGGATCGCCCAGGCGATGACGGCGGCGATGAACGGCTCGGACGTCGCGACGATCGATACCCGGGCGCCGGGCAGCAGCCGCAGCGCGACGAAGCCGAGCGTGAACGGGATGATCGCGGCGATGATCACGACGCCTGCGACCCGCAGCCATACATCCGTACTTGTGGTGGTCCACGGCATCGTCCAGGCCGGTTGCAGGAACTGCCACGCCACAAGCGCGAAGCCGAAGCCATAGACCGCGAGCGTCCAGGCCGAGTAGCGCGACGCCAGCCGCTCACCGAGAACGAAATAGGACGTGAACAGCAGGGCGTCGAGCGCGGCGATGAGGATGCCGTCGGTGTTCACCGCGCGCAAGCCTGCGTCGTAGGCGCCGGAGGCGAAGAAGCAGCCCGCCAGCGAAAGCACGCCCGCGTACCACAGCGCGCGGCCGACCTTGCGTCCGCGCAATCGCGCGTAGACGAGGACAAGGATGACCGCCGTGAACTCGATGACCAGCGCGACGGCGATGGGGATGCGCTGGATCGCCTCGTAGTAGAGCCATTGCACGGCGCCCATGCCGAAGATCCCGAAGCCGGCGAACCACAGGATGTCCTCGCGCCGGATCCGAAGCTTGCGCGGTCGCCACGCAGCGACTATGAGCGTGAACGCGACGAAGGCGAAGAGCACGCGCCACTCCGCGAGCACACGTGGCGGGACGCCCATGTCGAAAACCGACTTCGCGATGACACCGCCGAGCGCGAAGAACGACGCCGAGCCGAGCGCCGCCGCATAGCCCAGGCCGAATCGCGCTGGATCGCGTGGCGCGTCCGTCGAGCTCAGTCGGCTTCCCAGTCCCGCGGGTACAGGAAGTCGTGTCCGATCGTGCGGAGCGACACCTTCGCGATGAGCGGCATCACGCGCTTGTAGTGGCTCTTGCGGATCCGCTCGCGGATGCCCCTCACGAGCTTCTCGTCGAACCCGGCGGCCACCAGCGACCCCGGCAAGAGGCGGCGGTCCACGAGGTGGTACAGGATCAGATCGGCTTCGGCATACGTGAAGCCGAGCTCGCTCTCATCGGTCTGTCCCACCCACAGATCGGCTGTCGGCGGCTTGCGAACGACGACCGGCGGCACGCCAAGCAGGACCGCCAGCTCCCGCAGCTGACTCTTGTACAGATCGCCGACGGGGTTGAGGTCGCAGGCCATGTCGCCATACCGCGTTCCATAACCGAGGAGCAGCTCTGTCTTGTTGCTCGTCCCCAGGACGAGCCCGTCGGGCCAGGAGCGGTCGTACTCGATCGATTTGCGCTCGCGCGCCATCTTGTTGCCACGGCGCACGCGATCGACCTCGCCCAGGTTGGCGAAGTACGCGTCGACCTGCGGCGTGATGTCGACCTCCTCGAGCGCAAGCCCGAACGTCTTGGCGACGAGCCGCGCGTGCTCCGCCGACTCGGCGCTCGACGAGCGGTACGGCATGAACAGCGCGGTGACGTTCTTCGCACCCATCGCCTCGGCCGCCAGGGCCCCGACGGCGGCGCTGTCGATGCCACCCGACAGGCCCAGCACCACGCGCGTATGCCCGGACTTGGCCGTCTCCTCTCGCAGGAACGCGACGAGCATGCGGCGGACGAGCGCCTCGTCGATCCGAAGTGGCGTTGGGTCCTTTGGGTCGGGCTGGATGACGCCGATGCGTTCGTGGACGGTCATCAGTCGCCTGGCACCAGCCCGCGTGCGCGCCCCAGGTGCGCGATCATCAGGTCGGGCCGCTCGTCGCGGATGATCGGGTTCCGGTCGCGCTCGCGCGCGACCAGGTCGCGATCGACGTCGGCCATCAACAGGGCCTCCTCGAAGTCGGGGGCACGCGCGACGACGGAGCCGTCCGGCGCCACGACCTCAGAGCCGCCCCAGAACGCGATGCCGTCCTCGTGGCCCACGCGATTCACGAACACGACGTACATCGTCAGATATTGCGCGTAGAAGCGATCCATGAGCCGGCACGACTCGGCAGTGCCGAGGTCACCGCCCTCGGCCACGCCGCGCCCCGGGCTCGCGGCCGGCGAGATCACGATGGTCGCGCCGGTCGCGCCGTATAGGTAGGGCACCGACACGTGCCAGAGGTCCTCGCAGATCGCGATGCCGGCGGGGCCGGCCGCGCTCGGAAAGACGTCGAAGCGATCGCCGGGGCCAAAGTAACGCCCGTCGTCGAAGATCCCGTACGTCGGCAGGTAGACCTTCCGGTGCACGTGGACGAGCTTGCCCCCCGACCAGTAGCCCTGCGCGATGTGCAGTCGCGCATCCGGCCCGCGCTCGACGAAGCCCGCCGACACGTCGAGCTCGCGCGACGCCTCGGCGATCGGCGCCAGCCTCGGGTCATCCGCGGCGCATGCGAGCTCCCCCGCGAGATCTTTCACGTAGTAGCCGGTCAGCGACAGCTCGGGAAACACGATGAGCTCGGCGCGCTCAGCTTTCGCCCGGGCGATCCATTCCTCGTGCATGGCGACGTTGCGCTTGAACGCGCCGAGAGCCGGCGCGCACTGAGCGATCGCGATCCGCGTCAAGAGGAGGCCCGCAGCTGCTCGAGACGGTCCGCGTATTCGTGGGCCAGCGTCCAAGCGCGCTCCTCGTCGTGCGCCTCGGCGTAGATGTTGAACAGCGGGCGATCGGCATCCGGCAGCACGAGCACCCATTCGCCGTCGCTCTGGTGCTTCACCCCGTCGATCTGCCTCACCTTTTCGGTGCGCGGATCCTGCGCGAGCACGCGCAGCAGGCGGCCCTTGTCCTCCCACGGGCACTCCACTTGAATGCGCGCGACGTTCGCGGGTGGGGTTTCGTCGATCACCCCGGAGAGCGTCTTCCCGGTCACTGCGAGGAGCTCGAGCAGGCGAACGCTGGCGAACAGGCCGTCGAACGACGGGTGGAACCGCGGGAAGATGAAACCGCCGACGCCGTCTCCCACGACGAGCGGGTGCTCGCGAGCCGCGACGTCCATCTGCGCGCTGGCCGACGCGCGGACACGCTGCACCCTGCCGCCCGCCTCGGTGACGATCCGGTCGATCGCGGACGGCGCGAATACCGGCACAGCGACGACGCCGGGGGTGACCGTCGCCGACAGCCATGCGAACGCGGTGAGGTACTGCATGTCCGAGGTGATGCGTCCGCGATCATCCACAAAGAACGCCTTCTCGCCGCCCGCGTCGATGATCACGCCCGCCGCTGCGCCCAGTGTCGCGACGATCGCCGCGAGCTCGCGCTTCTCTCCTTGGAACTCCTCGAACGAGCGCGACCCAACGTTCTCGGACACGACACCGTTGATCGAGATGAGCTCGACGCCGAGCGTGTTGAGGAGCTGCGGGAGGAATTGCGCGGCGGTGCCGTGCGAGAAGTTGACGACGATCTTGAACTTGCGGTCGGCGATCTCCTTCCGGTGGGTGATCTCCGCGAGGAACGCCTCGCTGTACCCCTCACCCACGCGTGCCGATTCGTAGATCGCGCCGACCTCGTCGTGGGCGACGCGGCGAAAGTCCTCGCGGAAGAACGCCGTCTCGACCTTGCGCTCCTGCGCCTTGTCCATATCGAGCGCCTGACGGTCGAAGAACTTCAGGTCGCACACGCGGACGTCGAAGGGGGAGATGCGGACGTGCACGCCACCGGCGGCGCCAAGCCGGCGCGTGTGGAAGCGGCCGATCGGCAGCGGGGCTTGGGACAGGTCCGCCACATGGATGCCCGCGGACACGATCCCACCCATGAGCGCCCGCTTGAGCATGCGGCTGGAGCGATGCTGGTCGCGGTTCATCGTGACGGTGCTGGCCTGCGGCAGCGTGGACGCGTACGACGCGCCGAGCCGCGCGGCAAATTCGGGCGTGAGGTCGATGTTGACCAGACCAGTGACCCCAAAACGTCCAAAGAGCGCACGGCGGCCCTGCGCCCCCCAGATGAGACTCGCCCCGACGACCGCGCCGCTCTCGACCTGTTTGTCCGGCCAGATCTTCACCTGGCTTCGGACCTTCGCGCCGTCGTTGACCACGGAGTGGTCGCCGATGACGCTGCCCTCCTCAAGAGTGACGCGCGTTTTCAGCGCGCATTGCCGGCCGACGATCGCACCATGCAGCTCGCTGCGGTCGCCGATGTACGTGTTGCGCCACACGATCGAGCGATCGACGATGGCCCCGTAGTCGACGTTCACGTAATCCCGCAGCACCGTCGGTCCGATGATCTCGGCGGCGGCAGCGATCTTCACGCCGTTCCCCAGATAGATCGGCCCGGTCAGCTTCGCGGACGGGTCGATGTCCACCTCCCCGCTCGTGAACACACCGGGCTGGATCTCGCGCCCCAGCGTGCCCGCGCGCACCTTCCCGTTCAGCACGTCGGCGTTCGCGCGCGCGTACTCCGGGATCGAGCCGACGTCGGTCCAGTAGCCGCTGGCGATGTACCCGAAGAGGGGTTCTCCGTCGGCGAGCAGTTGCGGAAAGAGGTCCTTGCTGAAGTCGAACGCCTCGCCGACCTTGTAGCGCTCCATCACACGCGGCTCGATGACGTAGATACCGGTGTTGATGGTGTCCGAGAAGACCTCGCCCCAGGAGGGCTTCTCGAGGAACTTGGTGATGCGGCCGTCATCGTTCGTGATGACGACGCCGTACTCCAGCGGGTTCGGGACGTGGTAGAGCGTCAGCGTCACCGCGGCCTTGCGCTCCTTGTGGAAGGCAATGACCTTGGTCAGATCGATGTCGGTAAGCGCGTCCCCCGAGATCACGATGAAGGTCTCGCTCAGGGCGTCGCCGATCTGTCGTACTGAACCCCCGGTACCGAGAGGAGACTCTTCGACGCTGTAACGCAGACGCATCCCCACGGAGCCGCCGTCGCCGAAGCTGTCCTGGATCTGCGAGGCGAGGTACTGCAGGGTCACGAACGCGTCATGGATGCCATGCGCTTTGAGCAGATCGAAGATGTGTCCAAGGCAGGGCTTGTTGACGATGGACACCATCGGCTTGGGCCGGTTGATCGTCAGCGGGCGGAGCCGGCTCCCCTCTCCACCGGCCATCACGACGGCCTGCATCAATCGAAGTTTAGGCGCGCGTAGAGAGCGCGTGTCAGCCGAACAGGGTCTCCAGGTCATGCTTGGAATAGGCGCGGAACGCGACGTGGGTGTGCGTCCGAGCCACTCCCTTGGTCTGCGCGATCCGTCCCGTCACGATGTCGGCGAGCTCGTCATGCTCCCGGGCGCGGACCATGGCGATGAAGTCGAATTCGCCGGTGACCGAATACACCTCGGAGACGCCGGGGATCGCGGCGAGGTCCTCCCCCAGCTTCGGGATCGCGCCCTTCTCGGCGCTGATGAGGACGACGGCGGTGATCACAGGGCCGCCTACAGGCTCTTGACGTCGATGTCATGCAGAGCTGACTTCACGAAGTGAGCGGCCTCCTGCATGCCCATGGCCTTCCCGCGCGCCAATGCAGCCGCGTAGGAGTCGTTGATGTCGGCGTTGGACTCTTCCTCGTACTTGTGGAATGCCTCTTCGAGCTGGTCGATGGACAGCTTGACCCGGTCCCGCGCTGCGCTGCTGATCAACTGGAGCCTCCCGGCGCGTGTTCGAAGCCGAGGATACCCGCCGGGAGGCTCCGCTACTTAGGAGCTGCGCCGCTCCTCGACCGTGGACTCTTTGCGGACGGTCGTCGCACCCACCGGGTCATCGACGACGTCGCCAGACTCCTGGATCTGCGTCGATCCGTCCGAGCCGATGTTGATGTTCTTCGTCCCACTGGCGACGGGCTCTTCGCGTTCGACTTCGGTCCGCTTCTCGACCACCTTGCGCTCTTCCATGTCACTTCTCCTACCGGTTTATGGCCGGAGACTGAGCACGGCTGGTGCCAGTCGAGATCAGAAAGGGGTGAGGAACTGGCCGCAACTCTTGTAGGGCGGCCCCGCGACCGCATACGCGAGCACGACGAGGCCGACGAGTACGAGCGCGGCACCGGGGAAGGTGCGGCGCGATCCGACGAGCGACGAACCCGCGGCGAGAAGACCAGTGCCGCCCGCCGCCCAAGCCAAAACGACTGGGGCGTAGAACGGGCCGCTGTCGATGCATCTCACCACATTCGAGAGAAGCGCGGCGAACGCCGCAGTGCCCGCGGCGGCAAGAACGCCGACTGTGAGCGCCCGGCTCGTCAGCCGATCTCCAGCTTTTTCGACGGCACGCCTACGTCGACCTGGACCACGCCGTCGACGACGCGAACCGGGTAGGCGTTCACCGGAAAGACGGCCGGAAGCGCGGTCACGCGCCCGGTGAGGAGCTCGAAGCGGGCGCCGTGGCGCGGGCACTCGACCTGGCAGTCCTCAAGCTCGCCCTCGCCGAGGACGCCGCCATCGTGGGTGCAGACATTGTCGATCGCGCCCCAGGTCCCGTCTTCGCAGTGGCCGAGGCAGAGGCTCTTGCCCTGCGCGTCGACGACCTTTACTTCGCCCGGCGAAACATCACTCTCGTGGGCCACAGGCACGTAAGTCATGCCGCTGCGGCCTCGAGCTCGGCCACGCGACCGATGCGGGGCTCGAGCGCCGCGAGCACCCGGGCGCGGACCTGGGGCTCGGGGATCTTCGAGACGACGCGCTGGAAGAAGCCACGCACGAGGAGCTGCTCTGACTCGAGCCTCGTAAGGCCGCGTGACATCACATAGAAGAGCTCGTCATCGTCAAGGGCGCCCGCGGTCGCGCCGTGGCCGCAGCGCGCGACGTCATTCGTGAGGATCTCGAGCACTGGGATCGGATCGGCGCCGGCCTTGTCCGAGAGCAGCATGTTCCGGCACTCCTGGTACGAGCCCGTGCCGCTCGATGTCGGCTCGACGCGGATGACGCCGTAGTTCACGGCTTTCGCCGAGTCGTAGAGCGCGGAGAGATAGAGCGAATCGGATGTCGACGCCTTCCCGTCGAGACGCTGGAAGGTGTTGACGTCGATGCGCTGCCTGTCGTGCGCGGCCACGAGACCGTAGAGCTTCACCTCGGCGCCGTCGCCCCGGATATCCGACCCCACGCCAAGCTTCGTCCGTGCGCTGCCGGTGAGCACGTTGAAGGCGGAGACCACCGAATCGCGCGAGGAGATCATGTTCTGCTGGCCGATCTCCCACACGTCCTCGGCGAAGCGATGGATGCCGACGTAGCGAATGTGGGCACCTGGTCCGGCGTGCAGTTCCACAGACGGTATCGCGAGGCGCGGACCGCCGCACTCCGATGACAGCTCCTCGACCAGCGTCACGCTGGAGTTCGCCTCGGCCACGACGATCGTTCGGAAGACGATCGGCTCCGCCCCGCCCGTCCAGCGCTTGTGCACCTGGAGCGGCAGCTCGACGTGCAGGCCGGCGGGGACGTAGAGGAACGTGCTGCCATGCGCGAACAACGCGTCGGCGAGCGCGCGGAAGGCGCCATGGCTCGCGATGCCTTCGCCGCTCGGCAGCCAGCGGCTCACGAGATCCGGGTGATCACGCGCGACCATCAACATCCGGTCGAAGATGAGGCCGTGCAGTGACGCTGACAGCGGGACGGATCCGTATTCGCTCGGCGGGTGCTTCGTGTCGATGACGTCGGCCAGTCGCGCGGCTGGGAGATCCTTCAGCGGGAACCGTCGCCATTCCTCTTCATG